>OMRS01000238.1 GCA_900313545.1 uncultured Eubacteriales bacterium
AGCTTGCCTGAAGGTCGGAAAACAGACAGCCTTCCCCCCATCAATTCATGAAAAATAAAGAAAAATCAAGGAATCAAAGAAAAAAATTCCGGATAACGAATGCCCTGATGAGGATCTTCTTTGGTGATGGACTTCTCAAAAGATGCTGCCGTGGCCGCAGGAATCCCCGTCTGCATCAGTCTTTTTGTGCAATTTGCCCTATACGGCCAAAAGGGCCTTCTTCGACGCTGCGAAGAAGGCCCGGGGATTCAGGAATTCAGGGCGCGGACCTGGGTGCATTCCACCATCTGTCCGGAAATGCCCGTGATGCGGGTCCCCCGCAGGTCCACACGGTCCACATAGTGCAGAAGGATGCCCTGGTTGGCCACGGGTTCCACGCCATCCGCCATGGCCGGATTCGGGACGGGTTCGGCGGAGGGTTCAAAGTCAAATGAGCAGTCAGCAAAGACGATGCGCTCCACCGGACGCTCCGGCAGACCCAGGACATAGGCCACACAGCCCCTGCATCGCAGGGCCTGTACGCGCTCATAGATCAGGGTGCCGATGCGAGGGGTGTCCTCATCCACGGGCAGGGGCTCCCGGCTCTGCACGTAGGAGGTCTGACCGTCCGGGTCGCAGTAGTACAGCGCGTTGACCACCAGAGGAATCTTGACGCCGTCCATCAGGACGTCCTCAAAGCGGATGTGGTCGATCACGCCGAACTTTCCCCTGCCCCGCCGGGTCTTGATGCGAAGTCCCCGGTCATTGCCCCTCATGTAGCAGTGGTGGACCCGGACGTTCAGGACGCCTCCGGCCATTTCACTCCCGGCCGTGACGCCCCCGTGTCCGTCCAGCATGGCGCAGTAGGCGATTTCCACCTGGTCGCAGGGAATGTGATAGCGGCGCCCCAGATAGACTTTTCCGGACTTGAGGGCCACGCAGTCATCCCCCACGGAGATTTCAGCGCCCAACAGCCGGACGCGGCAGCAGCTTTCGGGATCAAATCCATCCGTGTTGGGGCTGGTATAGGGGGCCGAAATCCGGATGTTCAGGAAGTCCAGGTCCTCACTGAAGGCGGGATGGAGATTCCAGCAGGGACTGTTTCGGAAGGTGATGCCCTGCACGGTGATATTGCGGCAGCGCTGCAGATAGAAGAGGCTTCCTCTGAAGGCGCCGCCCACCCGGTCCTTGGGAGAATCCCACCAGTCGCTGTCCTGGGCGCGTCCATCCACCACGCCCTCACCGATGAGTGCGGTGTCATGGATGTCAAAGCCGTTGATGGCTCCGGCAAAACAGGGCAGCGGGTTCCCCTCGAACATGCCCAGGATCAGTTCCTCCTGCTCATCCGTCGATCGGACGGTGCCGGGCAGAATGGGATAGGAGGCACGGTCGAGGAGCATCTGCAGGACGGCCCCGCGGGCGATCTCCACGGTGATGCCGCTTCTCAGGAACAGGGGGCCGGTCAGGTAACGGCCCTCGGGAATCAGCACCCGTCCGCCTTCGGGACAGCACAGAAGGGCGGCCTGGATTTTGGCGGTGTCCTCCGTGATGCCGTCTCCGGCGGCACCGAAGTCCCTGACATTCAGCGTGCAGAATTCGGGAAGGGTTTCAAATTCCACCTGATCGGTCCGCCCGTCTTTGGCGGTGGCTTCAAGGATATAGCAGGTCTGGGGCCAGAGCCCGAACAGGCTCTCCACGCTGCGGGACACGCTTCCCCTGTCCTCGCCGTTGAGCCGCAGGCGCAGGGGGCTGCGGGCTTCATAATGGCCGCTTTCATCCAGCAGGACGGTGACGCTCCGGGATGAAACATACAGGATTTTCACAGCTGGCTCCTCTCTGCCGCCTCAAGGACGACGGCCCGTCCGTTTCCCTGCGGGGACAGCACCAAAAGCGCCCTCTCCAGCGCCGGACCATAGCGCTCCGGGTCCAGCCAGTGCTCCTCGATGCCCGTTTGAATGGCATACAGGCTGAGCGGGTCCGCCAGGGCTCCGCTGTCCAGCCACGCCCTGGCCCCCTCCACAAGCAGGTCCTCTACGCTGCGGAAATGCTCGTAGATCTGCTCTTCCATATTCTGCAGGGTGGCGGCAAGCGCAGCCAGATAGACCCCGTTGTTGATGCCGGCGTGTCCCAGATGCGCCCTGGCACGCCGAAAAAGGCGGGCGATCTCCCGGGACTCGAGACTCTTCTGTTCCAGCGTGTCCATTCGGGCATAGGCGGGCATAAAAGCCAGCAGGGTTTGGGGCTGCTCCCGGACCTCCGGGGACATGGCCCTGAATTCGCGGACTTTCCGGTGAATTGCCGGCATGTCCGCACTGATGATGTCCGTATGCATGGTGTACCTCTTCCAATGTTTCACGGGTTCAGGAATGTGAAAGAACCCAGTCTTCCATATCGATCAGCTCACGGAAGGCACCGGCCTGCGTTCCTTCCGGCGAGGGAGCCTCCTCCGACCAGGTTTCACCCTGGAGCCCTTCAAGGAACAGGGCGGCCATCGTGACCGCGCCGCGAAGATGCAGATGGCTGTTGTCCTGCAGGCCTATGGGATAATGGGGATGGCCGGCTGCCACGTGGCAGTACAGGCTCCGGCTCCCTTCCGGTCCAAGGCGGCGCAGCTGCAGCATGCTGGCCCGCTCCAGGTCCACCAGAGGAACCTGCTCTTCCTGTGCCAGGCGGCGGATGGCTTCCGGATAGGCACCGTGTGTGGGGACCGGAAGCCCCTGCGGGTCAAAATGCCGCCTGGCAACCGGCGTGACCAGAACAGCCAGGGCGCCGCTTTCACGGGCTGTGGACAGGTAGCGGCGAAGCATCTGCGGGAAAGTGGTCTCGGGATCCGTGTGACGCTCAGGGTCCGACTTCTCGTCATTGTGGGCAAAGCCGATGACCAGCAGATCCCCCGGGCGAAGACAAAGACGAATCTGCTCAAGCCGGCCCTCGTCGATGAAGCTGCGGCTGGAGCGCCCGTTGAAGGCTTCATTCTGCACAAAGACCTCTCCCTGCAGAAGGGGCTGGAGGGCCTGCCCCCATCCGGTCATGGGAGCGCGGTTCTCTGGATAATCGGCCATGGTGGAATCCCCGCAGAGGAACCAGGTGGGCACCCGCTTCTCGGGATGCCAGTGGTCCGCTCCCCCGATCACCTGCGGCAGGCTGAGCAGCATGGCCTCCTCGCGGGAGAGCAGACCTTCATCCGGATGCCGTCGGGACAGGTCGGCCCGCGCCCCGGTGGTGGCCCACTCCGCGCAGCGCGGGGTGATGACCCGGACTTCGTCCCAATCCTGAAATCCCTCCGGGGACACGTGCTCATCCATGTCGCATGACAGGAACACCGTCCGGGCAAACCGCCGCCAGGGGCGTCCAAGGAATGCCTGTCCCTCCGGGCACGTGCCGGTGAGGCGGCAGGAATGGAACACAAACCCGTAGTCCATGTTCTCCGGGGTGTTGGCCGCCGTGTAGTAGCCGCCCCGCTCCAGCATGACCAGGGTGCACCGCTCAAACCAGCAGCGGTAGGAACCGAAGATGAAATCGATGTCCCCTTCGATGAGGCAGTCCTCAAAATACTGTCTTCCGGTCACCAGAGAGCATTCGGCCACGTTCTCCACCACGGGAGCGCGGCCCTGCCGGGGCAGGATATCCTGTACGAGGCGGGGCATGAGCGGCCCGCAGAGCAGGGTGTCCTGATGGGCGCTCAGGCGGCAGTTGCGCCAGGTGCCCCGGTCTCCGGCGGCATAGACGGCCACCGCCTGCCCCACGATACGCCCGTCTCCGGCGTCATTGCGGACCGTCAGGTTTTCCACTTCCACCTGATTCCCGGTCACCAGCAGCGTGGCGGTGCGGAAAGTGCCCCGGGGCTGCCCGGAGGCATCCGGGTTCAGCGCATAATCCGACCAGGTGAGGATCGTTTCCTCCCGGCTTTCGCCCACCAGGCGGACATTGTCCCGGTGGATCACCACGCGCTCTTCATACACGCCCCTGCGCACCAGGATCAGGGAAGGAGCCCTTCCTGTCTCCGGGCAGGCATCCACGGCGGCCTGAATGGAGGTGAAATGGCCGGTTCCATCCTTTGCAACGATCAGCATGGCGTCTCCTTTCCGCCAGCCGCTTCGGCCAGCCGCTCAAGGACCAGACGGGTCTGCTGCGCATTCTCCGGGGTGGTGTTTTCCAGCGTCATGGGCAGGTGCCGGCGCTTTGCCAGGCTGAGAAGCCCGCGGTAATCCATCTGCCCCAGTCCGCAGGCGACAGGCCGGGGCCTGCGGGCATCCTGGGGAAGAAAATCCTTCATGTGCAGCACCGTGGTGACGTCCCCCAGAGCGGCAATGGCTTCTTCGACAATGTCGCCGGCCACGGGAACGCGGGCGCTGTCGATGAGGTTGACGGCATCCAGAATCACCCGCACCCGGTCCGAGTGCAGCTCCTCCAGAAGCCGCAGGGTGATGGCCGTATCGTGGAGAATATGGCTGCATACCGGCTCCAGGGCCAGGTCCACCCCTTCCTCCTCGGCGACATGCACCAGGGGCCGCAGACGATCCCGAAGCAGCAGGTAGTGCTCCTCTCCCCTGCACCCTTCGTACTCCTCTCCCGCGGCAGGTGCGGGCGGGGTTTCCGTTCCGACGCAGCGCGCGCCGATCCAACGGGCAAAGCGAAGGTGTGCGGCATAGATCTGGCGGGTCTTTTCAGCGCTTTCCTCATCCGGGTCGGCCAGTTTCAGGTAGCAGCCGAGCACGGCGCAGAAAAGGCCGCGCTGCTCGAGCTCTTCGCGGACCTGTGCAGCCAGTTCCCGGGTGAGCAGCTGAGGTGCCATGGACATCTGGAAGCCAGGGACAGATTTCTGCATGGCCAGCTGAATGCAGGAAAAGCCCTGCAGTTTGACCTGGTCCAGTCGTTCCTGCAGGCTTCCTGGACGGGTATCGTGAAGTCGAAGTCCAATTTCCATCTTGTGTTGTCCCTGAGGGGACGCTCCTTTGCTGTGAGTCAGGCCTGACAGGCCGGGGAAACGAATCTTCCCTGCCTATCTTATCTGAAGAGCGGTTATCTTGCAAGTCATACGACGCGGCAGGAAGGGACGGTGCCGGCAGGACATCGGGGGATCCCGCGTCCGGCCCCGCCGTCTCCCCAGAGGCATGCGGAAGTCTGCCGGCGGTCGGGTTTTTCATGATTTGGAGCCGGTTCCTCCGGGCAGGGACAGATTCCCTGTCCCCAGCCAGAAGATTTCCGGGGCAAAACGGAAACAGAGCTGACCTGGCAGCGGTCAGCTCTGTTGGTATGCTGTTCATTCAATCCGGATCCCCGGGGGATTCGAAACGTGCAGGACCGAAGGATCGATCGATGCGGCTGCGCACGGAAGGACGCGGCTCAAAGATGTGCGAAGACAGGCCGCCCTGCATTACGCCTTCTCCTCACCAAGTTCACGGATTCTTTGGGCAATGAAGCCTTTCCTTGGACTGCTGGCACACCATCTGTACAGCCATTTCCAGTCCTCCAGACTCAGGAAGGATTCCAGAGTGTCCTTTTCATACTCTTCGCCGTGAAGCGGGTACAGGCTGCGGACAAACTCTCCCTCAATGGCTTTCCTGCAGGCGTCAGACGGTGCCTTCTCATAGTACTCCCGCCAGGAGTCATTTTTCAGGAAGGTTGCCAGAGCTTTTTCTCCCAGTGACATCATTTGATCCCCCGGATCGGATTCAGGCTGCGGTTCCACTTCGGATTCATCAGGGTTTCATCCGTTGTCACGCAGTAGATGGAATTCTGATTGTTCCGGACGGCGAACCGCAGGGCGGTCTCCTTGTCCATGCAGACAAAGCTGATTTCAGGGTTGCCGTAATACCCGACATAGACGCGGTCCGTATTCAGTTCTCTCATGGCAATGGCCACCATGGCGGCATATTCAAGCTCCGTATATCCGTCAAACGGGGTGTCTTCGGCGAGGTTCTGGTGGAAGGTGACGCAGTATCCCCCTTTCAGGTCCGCTTTTTTGATCCCGGAGAGACTGATATCATAGGTGCTGTAGTTCTCTGCCTCC
>OMRS01000385.1 GCA_900313545.1 uncultured Eubacteriales bacterium
GGCGTGGGCGTGGGGGTCGGCGTGGGGGTCGGCGTGGGGGTCGGCGTTGGAGTGGGAGTCGGCGTCGGGGTTGGTGTTGGTGTAGGAGTCGGCGTGGGGGTCGGCGTTGGAGTGGGAGTCGGCGTCGGAGTGGGAGTCGGGGTCGGGGTCGGAGCGGGTGTCGGCGTCGAAGTGCCGGCGGCCTCC
This sequence comes from uncultured Eubacteriales bacterium, assembly GCA_900313545.1. The sequence goes on from OMRS01000385.1 coordinate 187, forward strand.
GCAACCGGCGTTGCTGTGGGGGTCTGTTCTGTCATGATGACAGGTGTCGGGGATGCAAGGTTTTCACTGGGAGAACTCCCCGGACGGGTCAGAACCATGAAAACCGCGACTGCGCCGATGATCAGAAGAATCAGGATGACAATCAGGGCAATGACCAGGCCCTTTTTGCTGCCGCCGTTTCCGTTATCCCCGTCATTTTCAGTGAATTCAGGTGTACGGCGGGGTGAATCGAATTTGCCGGAACGGGCGGAAGGTTCTTCATCAAACACGTTGGAATACCCGGACCGCGCAGAGGATTTCCCGCGGTCGGGAGTGGTCACGGAAGAAGATTGCCTTGGGATGGAGGAGCTGCCGGCTTCTGATTTGCGGGTCGTACCGGATGCCCCGCGCCGAACAGGCTGTTCCACGCTTTCTTCCGGGATTCTGTTCTCGACAACAGGCTTCTGTACGGTTTCCTGTTCAGAAGATCTTCTGCGCCGTCTGGGTGGAGTAGTATTCTGGTTATCCAAAGTCGACACCTCGTTTCAGATACTTTCAGCAACCCTGTTTGCCGTCACCGGTCCAGGTTCGCTGTCTTTATTACAGAGAATTCCGCACATGAGGATTCTATGCAGACTCCATCTGTACTTAATCCATAAAAGCATACCACATTCCCCTGACAGATTCAATCTTTTTGATTGTTTCATTTGGATGTGAACTGTGGGAAATCGATGGATATGATATGGCAGCAGCAGGAGAAAAGGCTGGGGCCGCGCGTCATCTGCTTTGAAGCGGAGGATGTTCAGTCAGGATGAGAAGTTCTCCGTTTTCCGGTTCTCCTGCCGGGGAAAATCGTACTTCAGACGTGGACGGATTGAAAATGAATCGCATTTCCGCCCGATGACGGAGAATTTGCATCCGGGTTGGCTTTCTGATAGAATATGGAACACAAATCAGGAGGCCGATTGAATGATTACAAGAAAAATGATCATAGTTTTTGTGCTGATGCTTTCTCTTTCGGGAATCTGTACGGCAGATACGGGAACCAGTCTGTGCCAAGAGGAGTTTTCCTTTGAACAGGCCAAGACAGGGGGGGCTCCCATGATTCTTTATACCGGGGTGACCACTACCCAGCTGACCATGCGCAGCGAGCCGGACAAAAACAGCGAAGGCCTGGGGACGGTCAAGGAAAAGGAAGTGGTCCAGATTTTCGGATTTGATCAGGTCTGGCTCTTCTGCTGGCGCGAGGATGTGGGAGCCTATTATCTTGGACGTCACAATGTGGTGGAGATTACTCCCGTCAGTGATTCCGTACCGGCTTACGGGGTGATTCGAAACCGGTATGTTGCCCGTACCAGCAAGGCCACGAAGCTGTATGGAGCTCCCAGTACCACATCAGAAGTTCTCTTCGAGATTCCTGCGGATATCCGGTTCAGTTTCTGGAGCATGGTGGACGGATGGGCCATTGTTCCCTATCGCCGGCTGGTGGGGTATATTCATGTGACGGATCTGAAGGATCTTGAGCCTGTGGCTCCGAGTGTCGATTATGCCCGCAACGGAGATGTGATTTCCGTGTTTACCACGTTTTATTCCACCAAGGATACGGAACTGAACATCGGCAGAATGGAGAACATTCGGGTTGGATGTGCCTATATCGCCAGGGATTACAAGCCCGGTGAGAAGTTTGATTTTAACAATATTGCCGGGCCCTACCGGATTTCCCGGGGATATTTGCCATCGCCTGTGCTGGTGGACGGTGAAACGGTTGCCGGTTATGGCGGCGGAACCTGCCAGGTGTCCACTACGCTCTATAACGCGCTGCTTCAGCTGGGCAAGGGAATCAATATTGTTTATCGCAGACCGCATGGTCCGGGCGGCGCTTCCTATGCACCCCACGGAGTGGATGCGGCGGTGGGCGCTTCAAACCTGAATCTGATTTTTGAAAACGCCCTACCCTTTCCCCTGCAGATCGATCCGACAGCCAACAGTGGTGTTCTGTGCATCTGCCTGAGAAAAGTCTGATCCTGGCAGAAAAAGGCTCTCACACCCCGTCGTTTGTGCTTCCCGTCTGTTTTTGAGAAGGAACAGGCGTCCGTTTTTCAAAATCCGCGATACCGGTAATGACGGTATCGCTTTTTTTGACCCGGTACATCTCTTCCGTGATTCCGTCTTCTGTTGTCGAATTCGGTTTCTTTGTAATTATCGATCATGTGTCTTCCTGCACTGCAGGTTCATGGCGTGAAGAAAGGATTCGTATCTGCAAAACAGTACTTTATACAAAAGATTATTGCAAAATAAAAACAAGGGCTGTTTGCATGGAACAGCCCTGTTTCGTCCGAAGGGAAGCTTATCCAGGTGTGTTGTTTATTGGTCAGAAAAAGATGTCATGGATTCAACGTGAGCTTATCTGTCAAAGCCGCCTGTCCTGACATGTTTTCTCCCATCAACCGGTTCCGCATGAGCAGAGACGGAACTTCTTCAGTGTTCTGCGGGATGGTCCAGCAGATTCCTCAGTTCAAGCCTGCGATGTGAAGCAGCCTGAAGCATGTTGTCAGCATGTTCCCGGGCACTGGCATCCTCTCCGATACCGCCGATCATTCGGGCAAGTTCATCGATACGCTGCGCTCTTGTCAGTTTGATGACCTCGGTTCGGGTGGTCCCTTCGGTCTCAAACTTGCGGACCATGAAGTGCTCATCAGCCATTGCCGCAATCTGGGGCAGGTGTGTCACGCTGATCACCTGGTGGTGATCGCCGATATTGGACATCTTTTCGGCAACGACCTGTGCGGTTTTGCCACTGATCCCTGTGTCGATCTCATCAAAAACCATACTTCGGGGGACACCGGGCTTTTGAGCGGTGATATCCTTGATGGCCAGCATGATCCGGGACATTTCGCCTCCGGAGGCGACCTTCGCGAGGGGTTTGAGAGGCTGTCCCAGGTTGGCGGAAAACATCATTTCCACATGGTCTGTTCCATCGGATGAATAGTGCAGATCCTGGCTGTCCTCGAACTGCATGACAAAGCGGGCATTCTTCATGCCCAGTTCATGCAGGCGCTTTTCGACTTCCTTTTCAAAGACTGCCGCGGCGGTCCTCCGGCATCCGGACAGCCGCGCGGAGAGTTCCTTCAGTTCACTCTTCAGTTGATGCGTCTTTTTTCTCAAGCGTTCGTGATTGACTTCACTGCTTTGCAGGTCTTCCAGTTCCTGACGGATGGTCTGAAGATAGTTCAGCATGGTCCGGGTCCCCCGGCCGTATTTTCTCCCCAGACGGCGGATCAGGTCCAGGCGTTCCTCCACACGGTCGGATTCTTCCTGATCAAACTCAAAGGAATCGCTTGCCCGCTGAAGATCCCCCAGTACATCCTCCATCTCGTAGTACAGGTTACTGATCCTCGCGTGGATGGCTTCATATTCCGGGTCATAGGACGAGATGGCGGAGAGCATGCGCTCCCCTTCCCTCATCCTGTCCAGCAGATTTCCCCCATTCTCATCGCCGCACAGGGCCATCACCGCATCACTGAGGGTCTGTACAATCTTTTCGGAGTTGCGGAACAGGTCCCGCTGGTGCTCCAGTTCGGTCTCCTCATCTTCCGTTAGTTTGGCTTTCTCCAGTTCATCAATCTGAAACCTCAGCATGTCCATCCGCTGCTCTCGCTCCCCCTCAGACAGGTGGGCGGATTTCAGCTCTGTCACGGCTTCATGCCATTGGTGATACTTTTCGGACACTTCCTGCCGGATCGGGACAATATGTTCGCTGTCAAAGTTATCCAGGTATTCCATGTGATGCTGTGCATCCAGCAGAAGCTGATGCTCATGCTGTCCGTGGATATCCAGCAGGAGGCTCGAGACTCTGCGGATCAGCTGCAGGGAAACCATGCTTCCGTTGAGGCGGCAGATGTTCCTGCCGGAGCTCAGAATCTCCCGGGTCACCGACAGAGTGTTATCTTCCGTCTCGATTTCTTCCTCTTTGAGGAGATCCCGGACCGGCTGGTTCTCGGAAATGTCAAAGAGTGCCTCCACGGAGGCCCGGGACATGCCCTCGGCGATCATGTCCCTGTCCGCGCGCTCTCCGAGCACCAGGTTAACAGCATCCACCACGATGGACTTTCCTGCGCCGGTTTCTCCGGTGAGCACGTTCATACCATTGCACAGGCTGATTTCCACGTCATCGATCAGTGCGAGGTGACGGATTCCAAGTTGCAGTAACATGTTCCTTCCTCCAGAACGGTGGTTGTCATCCGATGATTTCTTCAAGCCGGCGCAGGACAGTATCTGCCGCCACATCCTCCCGGATGACCGCCAGGATGGTGTTGTCCCCGGCAATGGTTCCCAGGATTTCTTCCCATCCCAGGGTATCCACCGCTTCTCCAGCCGCATGTGCGGTCCCGGGAAGGGTCTGGATCACCAGCAGGTTCCGGGAGCAGGCCAGACTGGTCACGGATTCCGAAAGAATCCGGAACAGGCGATGATTGACCATGTTTTCGCTCTGAGGCGGGAGAACGTAGCGGACCGTGCCGTTCTCTGTGGTGATCTTTTCGATCCGGAGACGGTTCATGTCTCTGGAGACCGTCGCCTGGGTGACCCGGAAACCTGCCTTCTGCAGTTCCTCAACCAGTTCATCCTGGCGCTGGATTACCTGTGTTTCCACGATTTTGCGGATGGCTTCTAACCTGTCTCCCCTCATGGCTGGTCTCCCGTTTCTTTGTCAAATTGATCGTGCGCCTGCAGGACAGTCCTGACGATATCCTCGTCGCTGATCCCGCCGGAAATGCCGGAGGCCTGCGAGACGAGGTAAAGCAAAAACTCGATGTTCCCCTCAGGGCCCCGGATGGGTGAATGGGTCAGTCCCGCAGGACGGTAAGGCAGTTCTCTGTGAACGAAGTCCAGCACCTGCCGGATCACCCGCATGTGGACCTGTTCATCCCGGACGACGCCCTTTTTTCCGACGGATTCCCTGCCCGCTTCAAACTGCGGCTTGATGAGGAGGACAAATTCTCCCTGTTCCTGCATCAGACGGGCGGCGGCGGGCAGGATCTTGGTCACCGAGATAAAGGACACATCCATCACGCACAGGTCAGGAACGGTCTGCAGGTCTTCGGGCTTCAGATACCGGGCATTTGTTTTTTCCATGACCGTCACCCGGGGATCCTGGCGCAGGGACCAGTCAAACTGTCCGTATCCCACATCGATGGCATATACATGTGCGGCTCCGTTTTTGAGCAGCACATCTGTAAACCCGCCGGTGGAGGCACCGATATCCATGGCATCCCGGCCGCGGGGGTCCACAGGAAAGACCTCCAGACCGCGGACCAGTTTCAGGGCGCCCCTGCTGACATAGCCGACCCCATGGGTACGAAGCATCAGCGTGTCCTCCGGGCTAAACTGCTGGGAGGCCTTGCGGACCTGGCTTTCCCCAAAGTAGACCTCTCCGGCCATGATGAGGGCCTGGGCCCGTTCCCGGCTGGGAGCCAGGCCCTGGCTGACCAGGAGCACATCGGCCCGGACTTTTTCCTGTTTGTCAGGCATGCTTGTTTCCATCCGTTTCTTTGATCATCGTCAAGAGTCGTTCGGCGAGCTGCTGCGGAAGCAGACCGAGTTCCCGATATAGGGAGGTCATGTCCCCATGGCCGATAAAACGGTCTGGCAGACCGATGACACGTGTCAGCGGCTGAAGGTGCTCCTGGGAGCAGATGCGAAGGAGTTCGCTGCCAAAGCCGCCGATCTCCTGTTCTTCCTCCACGGCAAACAGGGGAATATTCCGGCTGCAGCAGGTCCTCAGCATCTCTTCATCCAGGGGCTTGAGTGTGCTGCAGTCTACGACCGTGATGGAAACGCCCTTCTCCTGCAGGATTCCGGCTGCGTCCATGACCGGGGGGACCATGCTTCCGTAGCAGAACACCAGCGCATCGGAGCCGTCCCTCAGGATCTCCCACTTCCCTGCTTCAAAACTGTCCGGGTTTCCGAATTCCCGGGAGGAGAAGGACTTGGGATACAGAATGACCACTGGGTGATCCGTCCGGAGGCTTGCACGCAGCGCACCGCGCAGCTGCCGGGCGCTTCTGGGAGCCAGAAGCGTCATGTTGGGCAGAGGCAGGATCATGGAGACGGCAAATACGCCATGATGGGTCTTGCCGTCATTGCCCACAAGTCCCGCATGATCCGCGAGCACGGTGACCGGCAGGTCCTGGAGGCACACATCGTGGACCATCTGGTCAAAGGAGCGCTGCAGGAAGGTGGCGTATACCGCAAAGTACGGCCTGAAGCCGCCTCTGGCGAGGCCTGCGGACATGGTCACCGCATGCTGCTCGGCGATGCCCACGTCAAGGAAGCGGTCCGGGAAGTATTTGGAGAATCCGATCAGGCCTGTTCCGGAGGCCATGGCAGCGGTCAGCGCCACGACCCGCGCATCGTCGGCTGCCATGGCGCACAGCTCCTCTCCGACAACGGAGGCCGCATTCAGGCTGGAGGAGGACTTGGAACTCAGCCCGGTTTCAATATAGAAAGGGGCCACCCCGTGGAAATCCTCGGGATGGTGTTCCGCCAGATCATACCCCTTGCCCTTGGTGGTCACCAGATGGATGAGGATCGGGGTATCCTCAATCTGCATGGCTTCTTCCAGCACATGGACCATTTCTCCGATGTCATGCCCGTCAAAGGGACCCAGATACCGGAAGCCCAGGGCTTCAAACAGTTCGCCGCCCGTGGTCACGGATTTGACCATGTTTTTGGCGCTTTCAAAGAACTTGGCCAGAGGCTTGCCGATCAGAGGGACCTTTTCCAGATTGCTTTTGATTTTTTTCTTGCTGCCGTACCAGCTGGCACTGGCTCTCAGATGCCTGAAATAGCTGGAGAGTGCCCCGACATTGGGAGAGATGGACATCTCATTGTCATTGAGCACCACGATGAGTTTGGTTCTGCTGTTTCCGGCGTCATTCATGGCCTCATAGCACATGCCGCCGGTCATGGCGCCGTCGCCGACCACGGCAACGACGGCATAATTCTCTCCTGCAAGGTCCCTTGCGCGGGCAAGGCCCAGGGCCAGGGAGATGGCTGTGGAGGAATGACCTGTATCGAACAGGTCATATTCGCTTTCCTGTCGGCACGGGAAGCCGCTGATTCCGCCATAGGACCGGAGGGTGTCAAACTCTTCGCGGCGTCCGGTGAGCAGCTTGTGGGCATACACCTGGTGCCCGACATCAAAGATCAGCTTGTCCTGCGGAAGGTTCAGCACCTTGTGGAGGGCGACTGTCATGTCCACGATGCCGAGATTTGATGCCAGGTGTCCGCCTCGCCGTGAAACGGTTTCCAGAATCTGCTGACGCAGCTCATCTGCCAGGACCCCGCATTCCTCCAGGGAAAGGTCCTTGACCTGGCTGGGCCGGTCAATGTGACTGAGAACTGACATGTCTTCTCCTCTCTGGGGCTAAGCCATGATGGCGCCCACCACGATGCCCAGCGCCGCGCCGGCCAGAACCTGGATGGGGGTATGCCCCACCAACTCCTTGAGCCGCTCATCGGGGGTATCGATGCCCAGGCCTTCCATGTCCTCCAGCAGATGGTTGAGCATCGCCGCATTCTTTCCCGTGGATCTGCGAACGCCGGCGGCATCATACATGACCACCACCGAAAAGCAGAACGCCAGGGCAAAGACGGAGGAATCCGCGCCTTCCCGAAGGAAGATGACGGTCAGCAGCGACATGACCATGGCAGAGTGTGAACTGGGCATGCCGCCGGACCCGATGGCACGGGTGTAATCGAATTTGTGGGTCAGAAGCAGCGTGAGGAGAACCTTGATTGTCTGGGCACTTGCCCATCCAACCAGTGCCGCCTGAATGTAGACATTGCCCAGAAGGCCGACAATCAGCGCGCTTATGACTATATGCACAGTATCGCCTCCCTGGTTCCTAGAAGTTTCTGTTGCGAAGACGGGTCACCAGACCCAGAAGGAATTCTGCCTTCCCGCCGTAGGACGTCAGCAGCGTCTGTACATGATCCCACATTTCCCGCGATACGGCATGCGCCTGCGGGACACCCACCAGCGCCGGCCAGGTCATTTTTCCGTTCTTTTCATCACTTCCGGGCATTTTTCCCAGCACTTCCGCA
>OMRS01000186.1 GCA_900313545.1 uncultured Eubacteriales bacterium
CATGACCGGCTTTCACATCCACGTGGCCGAGGGCATGAACGACGTCTACGACAGCCTGCGCAACTACGGCTGCCGCCCGGTGAACCGACTTCTGTACAACGGCATCCTCGGGGATAAGACGCTGCTGGGCCACTGCATCCACGTGAGCCCTGCCGAGATGGACATCATACGGGAGACCGGCACCATGGCGGTCAACAACCCCGAATCCAACATGGGCAACGCCGTGGGCTGCGCGCCGGTGCTTCAAATGCTTGAAAAGGGCATCCTCGTGGGCCTCGGCACCGACGCCTACACCCATGACATGCTGGAGAGTCTGAAGGTATTCCTGATCATCCAGCGCCACAATGCCGCCCTGCCCAACGTCGGCTGGGGCGAGGCGATGGACCTGCTGTTTGAGAACAACGCGAAAATCGCCGCCAGATACTTCAAAAAGCCCCTGGGCGTGCTGAAGCCCGGCGCCGCCGCGGACGTGGTCGTCATGGATTACCCGGTATTCACCCCCTTCTCCGACGAGAACGCCGACGGCCACATCCTGTTCGGCATGATGGGCCGCAGCTGCCGCGCCACCATCATCAACGGCCGGGTGCTGTACAGGGACCGCGCGTTCGTGGACATCGACGAGGACCGCATCAACGCCTGGACGCTGGAGCAGAGCAAAAAACTGTGGAGCGAGTTGAATCACAGGGAATACTGACCTTTTACAGAATGCGGAGTGCAGAGTTCGGTTGCGGATCAAATCCCTTCGGGATTTGTACGATCCAACAGGATACAATCTGTCATGTTTTGGACTGAATGAAAAAAGCAATCCGAAGGATTCCGCCGAAACTGCAATCTGCACTCTCAACTCTGTACTCTGACATTGGGAAAGGAGCAGCCATGAGCGACAGAATGCATCCCATCCCCTTTGAGACGCTGCTGGACTGGGTCTTCGGGGAACTGGCCGCGGAGGGCAGCATATTCGGCATCAAAAAGTTCTACCGCCCGCCCGTGGGCGCGGGTCAGCCATACATGGGCCGCCGGCCGGAGACCGCCGTGGGCCCCGCCGCGGGGCCGCACACCCAGCTGGCCCAGAACATCATCGCCGCCTATCTCTGCGGGGCGCGGATGTTTGAGCTCAAGACGGTGCAGATCCTCGACGGGGAGGACCTGGTCGTCTCCAAGCCCTGCATCCTCGCGGAGGATGAGGGCTACAACTGCGAGTGGTCCACGGAGCTGACGGTTCCCCAGGCCCGGGACGAATACATCAAGGCCTGGTTCCTGCTGCACGTGCTGGCCGGCGAGCTGGACCTGGGCAGGCAGGACGGCTTCGTGTTCAACATGAGCGTGGGCTACGACCTGGAGGGCATACAGAGCCCCAAGGTCGACAGCTTCCTGGAGGCCATGAAGGACGCCTCCGCTACCGATCAGTTCAGGGAATGCCGGGCGGTCCTGTCCTGCCGCCTGGGCGGCTTCAAGCGCTTCGGCGCGGCAGAACTGGAGGCCGTCTCCCCCAACATCTGCAACAGCGTGACCATCTCCACCATGCACGGGTGTCCCCCGGAGGAGATCGAGAAGATCGTCATGTACCTGCTGGAGCAAAAGCGACTGAACCTGCTGCTCAAGTGCAACCCCACGCTGGTGGGCTATGACGACGCCCGAAAGGTGCTGGACCACCTGGGCTTTTCCTATATCCGGTTTGATCGGGAGGCCTTCGACAACGACCTGCAATATGCCGACGCCGTGCCGATGCTGCGCCGGATCCAGGCGCGGGCCCGGGCGCTGGGACTGTACTTTGGCGTCAAGCTGACCAATACCTTCCACGTCAAAGGGGTTCACGGCGAGCTGCCCGACGAGGACATCTACATGAGCGGTCGGGCGCTGCTGCCGCTGAGCCTGCTGGTGGCGGCGCGCATTCGCCGGGACTTCGGGGAGACGCTCCCCCTGTCCTACTGCGGCGGCGCGGACGCGAAGAACATCGCGGCGCTCCGCCGGTCGGGACTGTACCCCGTCACGGTGTGCACGGAACTGCTCAAGCCCGGCGGCTACGGCAAGCTGAACGCCATGGCCGCGGCGCTGGAGGAACCGGAAAAACACTGGATCGACCTAATGCACGCAACCGTGGACGCCCTGCTCAAGCAGCTGCGCGGAAAGGTCCACGGCGATTCCACACCCCGGCGTCCCCCGCGCCCGGAGGAACCGGAGTGCCGTGCCAACTGCCGCGTTGTCTGCGGCAGCTGCGCGTCCGTCTGTCCCAACCGGGCGAACGTCGTCATACAGGTCGACGGCAGAAAGCAGATGCTGCACATCGACGGCATGTGCAACGAGTGCGGCAACTGCGCCAGCTTCTGTCCGGAAAAGACCGCGCCGTACCTCGAAAAGCTGACGGTGTTCGGCAGCCGGGAGGCCCTGGAGGCCAGCAAAAACGCCGGCTTCGCCCCCCTGGAGGGCGGGCGCTTCCTGCTCCGCCAGGATGGGACCTGCCGCGAGGTCTGCCCCGGAGATGCCGGCGTTCCCGATGAAATCAGCGCTGCCATGACCGCCATCCGCGACCGGTATCCCTGGCTGCTCTATCGGTAATAATGGGTTCAGAGGGCGATTCAGGGACAGTGAACAGGCCGCCGGCAAACCGCAGTCACCGCCGCCCGTCCCCCGTTGCCTCGAAGGATTTCCATTTGCCACGTAAACAACCGACACAAAGGAGGTCGTCCCATGCCTGAGACCTATCGTTTCACCGTCAACGGCGTGCCCTGCGAAACCGTGGAGGACAAGCCGCTCCTGCGATATCTGAGGGACGACCTGCACCTGTACTCCGTCAAGGACGGGTGCAGCGAGGGCGCCTGCGGGACCTGCACGGTCATCGCCGACGGCGCGGCAGTCAAGTCCTGCGTGCTGAGCACCCGTCGGGC
>OMRS01000138.1 GCA_900313545.1 uncultured Eubacteriales bacterium
AAAAGAAGCCCCCACGACAGAAAGGGCGGTATCCGGGAAGGACGTTCCGGGAGCCAATACCGTCAAAAGGAAGAAAGTTTCCGCCGGTGCACCGCCTGTCTCCGCTTCCCAGAAAGAGAGAAAGCCTGAGGAAAAGCCGTCCGCAGACAAAAGGCCTGCAGAGGGCAGAAGAACTGAGAAGACAAGGAAAAGCTCCGGAAAGACCCGAACAGGCACGTATCCCTCCGGAACAGAAAAGACGTCCCTTGAAAAGACGGACAGGTCCTCCCGGCCGGCTCCTGCAAAGCCGGACAAGCCCAGGGTGCCTGAGAAAGAGAAAAAACCGAATAAACAGGAACCTCTGAAGATCATCATCGATGACACGGAAGACAGGCCGGAATGGTTTGTTTCTGCAAGCAACCTGCAGGATGCGGCATCAAAGCGCTCCAAAAAGGTCAACAAGAAGAGCATCGCCAAAGCACAGGAAAAACAGAAGGCGGCGGATCCCTACTGGAACGAAAACAACAGCGTTGAGGTTGGCATGGTGGATGCGCGCAGCGCAGGCGATGCCGGCAGCGCTGAGATTGCCATGGTGGATGTACGCAGTGCCCCCGATGCCCAGGAGAATATGCCTCAGGAGCCCCGGAATGAAGCTGCCAGCGTGGAGGCACCGCTGCAGCAGAAGCCGGAATCTTCCAAAAAGGCTCCAAGGCCTGCGCCCGGAAGGGAAAAGGTCCGGGGAGCCCGGAATGACGGAGGGAAAAAGGGACCTGGCATCCAGGTGGATACCAAAAAGGTGGCCAAGGCGGTCATCGGTCTTCTGGCGGCGTCTCTGTGCATTTTCCTGGTGGTCATTGGCGTGCAGAAGGTCAGCTATGCCATGGACGTGAAGAAGACCCTGGATATGGGCAGCAACAGTGCAGGAAAAGAGGTCTTCTATCCCAACATCTACATGAATGATATCCCTCTGGAAGGGAAGACCCTGGATGATGCTGCCGCGATTGTCAGTCACCAGGTGGAATCCCTGATTTCCGCCTTCCGGATCGTGCTGCGAACCGAGGACGGACGTAACTGGACCATCACCGGACAGGACCTGAACATGCGCTATGATGTGGCGGACCAGCTGGACCAGGTCTGGTCCATCGGGCATACAGGAAATTCCGCAACGCGGTATGAACAGGTCAAGGCGCTTGAAAACAACAAGATCATGCGGTATACCACGCTGACCTACGATCTTTCCTGCGTGAACCAGATCCTCAATTCCATCAAGGAGGAAGTGGACAAGCCGGCTGTCAATGCCACCCGCGTGGATGATCCTTCCAAGTGGCCTCCCTTCTCCTACACGGACGATGTGCCGGGGGTGACGCTGGATATTTCGGGAATGAAGGAGCATATCTCCCATATGGTGGATGAGCTCAAGTCCGGCGTCGTGGTGCTGACGCCCACGCCGGTGCAGGCCAGGGTCACCCGGAAGGCGCTGGAAGGACAGATCGTGAAACTGGCCACCTACGAGACGACCATCGGCGCCACCTCCCATGAGGGCCGGTTCCGGAATATCGAGATCGGCACGCTCAAGTTCAATCACAAGATCATTTCGGCAGGTGAAACGGTTTCCTTCAACAAGATCGCCGGAAAGCGGACTGAGGCCAACGGATACGTGGAAGCGCCGGAGATTGCGTATGGCGAGTATGTGATGGGTATTGGCGGAGGAATCTGCCAGGTATCCAGCACCCTGTACAACTGTGTGGTCAATGCGGGACTGGAGGTCAAAACCAGGGCCCAGCATTCCCTGGCATCCAACTATGTCCCCATGGGCCAGGACGCCACAGTATCGGATGACCGTCTGGATTTCGTGTTCCGCAACAACACCAATGCGGAGCTGTATCTCGAAACCTCCTACTACAAAGAGAAAAACTACTGGCACACCCAGTTCACCATCTACGGCAGACCGGATCCGGAGGGACATACCTACAAGCTGGAGTCCGAGATCCGGGAGGAGATTCCGCTTCCGGAGCCCACCTACCGGCCGGACAGGAAAGCGGAGTATTGCGTATATACGGACCAGACCTACCAGATCAGCAAGGGCGAAGTGGGCTATATCGTGGATGTGTACCTGGTGACCATGGACAAGAACGGTCTCCAGCTGTCAAAGGACTTCAAATACACGGATACCTACAAGCCGCTGACTCCGGTGTACTATGTCGGCGTAACACCGAGGGAATAGGAGCATGATATGAAAAGACGAAGCGTACTGTGCGGGATTCTGATTGCGCTGATGTGCGCACTCCCGCTGGTCGGCATGGCCAGGGACACTTCGCCTCTGAGGGTGAATGCTGTGCAGACCCCGCGCAGAGAGGACCTGGGAAAGGCCCGTGCATTCCGGGCGGATCGCAGCCGTCAGGGAATTGAGGTCCGGAAGGGATGGCTGCGGCAAGTGAAGCTTGGCGGCATCCTGATGGATGTCCGGCTGAGCACACCCGACGGGGAAACGGTGCTTTTTCAGGAAAACCTTGCCCTGCTCAGCGAAGATGGAGGACGGCTGACGCTGCAGCTTCAGCAGGCAGACAACCTGGGCAACAGGATTCTGCAGGTCACGCAGGGCGCGCTGGACCGGCTGATCCGGGAAGGAATCGTCCGGATCATGGTGATAGACCGGGATTATTATATCCAGAATTCCTACCTGACAGCGGAGCTGTATGAGATCTGCTCGGCCATTGGCCTTGGAAACAAGGAACAGTTGTGTGTTGCGGGTGAGGAAGATCCTGTGACAGTGATCACGGAAAGCGGAATGCGCAGGGTGATTACGAACTGAGGAGGGATGAGAAAACCGTGAAAAGAGTTGGGGGATTACTGATCATTATCTGCCTTATGGCAGGCGTGATTCCGGGCCTTTGTCACGCGCAGGAGGATTTGACCGTGGTTCAGTCTTCCTGCATGGTGCTTGTTGGTGAGACGGAAACCCGGGTGCAGTGCTTTGCTCAGCTTCACAACAATACCGATAAAGTCGTGTATATGGGGGAAGGTTTTCTGGAACTGTTCAACGACCAGACGGTGATTGCGGACAAGGTGGTGGCAAGAATCTGGCCTGAATTCATCAACCCGGGAGAGGACGGCTATGTGTTTGACGAGGTTCCCTTTGAACCTGATGCGGATGGACAGCCGTTCATTCCCAACGTGACGGGCATTACCTACCACATGGATACGTATCTTGCCAGCCGCGATTACAGCAATCTGCCGCTGGATGTGTCTGCGGTGCTGGAGGATGATACGGACGGGCGACTGACCGTGCGCTTTACCATCGTCAACCGGGGAAAAGAGGATGCCTGGAATCCCACGCTGGCTTTCGGTCTGTATACGGACGGAGGTTCGCTGATCTTTACAGGGGGGACGGGTTTTGAAGATATCTGCATCCCCAGCGGAAGCACCATTGAAAAGAAATACTATGTCGGCAGCGATCTGATCAATAAGTGGAACGAATACGGGGCAAAGCCCGCGGAAGTCCATGTGACCTGCTGCTACAGGAATGATACGGACTGAGGAGAGAGAATCCATGGAAAAGAAAATAATTCGTAACGGTCTTCCCTTTATTTGTGCTGGGGGAGCGGTGCTGGTGTATGCTGCAGTCTTCGGCATGGGTTCCATCCTGGGATACCTGGTAGGCGCAGCACTGGGTGTTGCGGCGTTTTTTGCAGGCAAAAAGCTCTTCCCGGACAAGGAGATCCTGGTGGAGACGCGTCCGCAGTCCGGAAATGCGGAAGTGGACGCTATGATTGAGGAAGCACGTGTGGAGCTGGAGCGCATATCCGCTGCAAACGATGCCATTCCGGATCCGGAGCTGTCCCGTCAGATTGACGATATTGAGACCACCTGCCGCCAGATTCTCAGCCGTCTGGAGGAGCAGCCTCAGCGTCTGGGTTCCCTGCGGACTTTCCTGAGGTATTACCTTCCCACCACACTCAAGCTGCTGGATGTGAGGGCCAAGATCGAGGGCGAAATCAGCTCCGGAAAAAGCAAGGAGATCGCGGGACGCATCAGCGAAGCGATTTCACAGGTTCAGACCGCCTTGCACAAGCAGCTGGATGCGCTCAATGAATACCGGTTCATCGATCTGGAAAGCGAGATGGACGTGCTCTCGGATATGCTCCGCAGTGAAGGCCTGACCGAGGAGGAAAAGACGGTCCAGGCGGAGGAACCGGAAAAGAAGACGGAAGATGACCCCTTTGCGGGCCTGTTTGCACGGGGAGAGAAGTAAGGCATGGGCGAGTTTTCACAGTTTGCACTGATACCGGAACAGGGTGTTGAACCGCAGAAGCAGCAGCTGGACCCGGAAATGCAGCGGAGGGTTGAAACGGCGGCTGCATCTCTCAACATCGACGATTCCGTGGCGGTGATGGCCTTTGGTGCAAGAATCCAGAAGGAGATGGGTACCTTTACGGACCTGGCCCTCAAGCAGATGATGCAGGAGGATATCAAGCCCCTGGATAATGTCATGAAATCGCTGGCAGAGCAGATTCGTTCCGTGGCCTTTGCGCCGCAGACCAAAGGCCTTTTTAAAAAGCTGTTTGGAGGAGGCGACACCTCCCTGAAGGAACTCAAAGGCACTTATGAGGAACTCAGTCCGAAAATCGACCGTAACGCCAACGAACTGACGGACCGCAGGATTGCCCTGATGCGGGACAATGCGCTTCTGGAAAGGCTGTATCAGAAAAATGAAGAGCTCTATCGGGAGGTCTGCTCCCTTCTGGTCATTGGCGAGGAGGTTGTGCGCCAGGGAAAGATAAGAGGGGCCAAAGAGGAAAGCATTGCCCGGATGGACCGGCGCGTGCAGGATCTGAGAATCACCCGTGTCGCATCGACAC
The DNA here is from genome assembly GCA_900313545.1 of uncultured Eubacteriales bacterium. The sequence continues at coordinate 4,839 of OMRS01000138.1, forward strand.
AGCTGGCGGCGCAGATCCGTCTGATCCAGAAAAATGATGAGCTGACCTGCGAAAAACTGAGGACCACCCTGGAGGTGACCATTCCGCTGTGGAAAGCACAGATGGCCACGGCCCTCGGACTGGCGAGGGCAAATGAATCCGCCAGGATGAGGACGGAGTTTGATAGGACAGCCAGCAGCCACATGAAGGAAGCTGCAAGGGAACTGGATGCTCAGGTGGCCACGCTGAAGAATTCCGGAGCCTCGGATCAGGATATTGCCAATCAGACCGCCAGGGAGCTGCTCATTGAACTTGAGGAGATTGAGAAATCCCTGGAGGAACAGAAAAGGGTACGCCAGGCAGATGGCGTCTGACAGAAAGAGGGAAGAAAAATGACGGCAACAGCAACTCAGAAGAAAGAACCTGTGAAACAGACGGCGGGACAGACTTCCCAGAAACAGCCGGAAAAGGAAACGAAGATCGTTCCTCATACGCTGGGGATTGCGGTGATGGTGGTTCTTCTGGTTCTCTCTCTGGTCGTTGGAAATTTCAGGGCGCTGCAGAATGCCACTCCGTCCAGCTTCCTCAAGCAGGGGGATGTAGCGACCATTATTGATCAGAGGAGCGCATCCGCCAGCAATGTGGCGAAGGTCCTGGAACAGATCGGCACATCGAAAACGGAACTGGATGCCATCAGGAGCAAGGCTGATGAACTGAAGAAGGCAAAGACGGCGCGCAGCATCAGCATTGTGAACCAGGAACTGCAGGCGGTGGTCAGCGATGCCGTGGGAGCGGCCACAGGCGGGACCAGCGAGAACCAGAGAATGCTCAGCAGGGCAGCGGACAATTTCACGGAAGAGGGGAATTTCCTGAGACAGGAAGGCATGCAGTATAATCAGAAGGCTGAAAAGGCCAGAAAGGTGTATGACGGACTGCTGATGAAGTTCATGCTTCCCCAGCCGGATGTCTATGAGGGGCTGTAGTGAATATCTTTACCTGCTGGACGGAGGAGGAACTGCATAAACTGAAGCAGATGATTTTTTCTTCTCCGCGTGCAGCAGCGACGATTGGCCTGCTGATGCTGTTCTTTGTCATTTTTGTGGCAGTCATGGGACTGATTGTGTCCAGACAGATATCCAAGTTTGCCGCCAATGTGGCAGCAGAGGTTTCTGAAGAAGAGGAAGAAACGACGAGGGATGAACAGGAGGAAGTCAACCAATGAAAAAAAGGATATTGGTCATTTTATGCGCAGTGCTGCTGCTGTGTGCGTGTACCGCGCTTGCGGGTGTTCCCGCAAAGCCAAGTCAGTTTTCCTACTGGTATGATTACGATGGAAGCGTGCTGAGCAGTTCAGACAGAAATACAATTACGCAGTACGGCGAAGCGCTTGAGAAGGCTACCGGTGCGCAGGCGGTTGCGGTGGTGGTGGACTTCCTGGATGGAAAACAAGTCGCAGACTATGCCACTGAACTGATCAATAAATGGGGCATCGGGTCCTCAACGAAAAATGATGGGATTGTTGTCCTGCTGGCGACAGGTGACCGTGAAATCTTTATTGGAACCGGAAAAGGGATAGATCGGATATTGACTGCCGGATCAGCAGGGGACCTGATCGACAAGAATATCAGTTATCTGGAAAGAAACAAATATGGTGAGGGTATGGCCCATATCTACAGGGATGTGTGCCAATATGTCGCCAAGGCCATGGGCAAGACCCTGAGCCTGTCCGGCAGCGCCCGTCAGAGCTCGACGGATGTGGCGAGGAGAAACAATGATTATTCGTCCCGGGGGTATGAAAGCGAGAATTCAGGAGGAAGCTTCGGACTGATGGGTATTTTTGTGACTTTGCTGGTGATCTACCTGATTATCAGCGTAGTGATCAACATGTTCGGAAAGGGCAGCGGCGGATGCCTGAGCTGGGCGTTCATGGGATGGCTGCTGGGCAGAAGAGGTAACTCGAACAGATACAATACCATGGGCGGCATGAGACCTCCGAGGACGCCTCCCCGCGGAGGTTCCGGCGGTTCCGGCAGGGTCGGCAGAGGCGGCGGCTTTGGAGGCGGCTTCGGCAGAGGCGGCTTTGGCGGCGGCGGGTCCAGAGGCGGCGGTTTCGGAGGCGGCTTCGGCAGAGGCGGCGGCTTTGGCGGCGGTGGATCCAGAGGCGGCGGAGCCGGAAGGAAGTTCTAATCAGAAGGCGCTCAGACCGAGCGCCTTTTTCATGGGATGACAGCCGTCTTACGGGAGCTCCGTGTTCCCCCAAGGGCCTCCAGACCGGAGATACTACAAGAAGTTGACGGAACTTAACATTTTTCCACCTGATATGGGATAAATGATGAAAACTGCCGCGTTATATGGATGTAGAGAATGGAGCAAATCAAGTGCAGGATACCAGCAGTACAACGATGAGACCATCCTTTGATGCCTTATACGAAGAGTATGGCGATGATGTTCTCCGAATGGCCTATTACTACCTTGCAGACCGCCAGAAGGCGGAAGATGTCTGCCAGGAAGTCTTTGTTCGTCTGTATACGAACTGGGACAAAATCTCAGCAGGAAAAGAGCATGCCTGGCTGATGCGGGTGACCGTGAACTGCTGCAGGGACATCTGGCGAAGTTCTTGGATCAAGCGCGTGGTCCTGGGTTCTCCACAGCTTGAACTGATTCCGGCAGAGGATGAAATCGCGGAACGTGAAAAGAAAGAACTGATCATGAAGGCGGTTTATCAGCTGCCAATGCAGTTCCGGGAGATTATTCTGTTGTTTTATTACCAGGGATTTGGAATCAATGAGATTGCGGAAATGTTGGGGGTTCCGGACGGAACCGTGGCCAGCAGATTATCCAGGGCCAGAAGCAAATTGGAAAAAATATTGAAGGAGGAGATGCCGAATGAGTAACTATCTCGAAAAAGATACGTTTCGGATGATTACAAATGAAGCTCTTGGCGGCCTCCATGCAGGAAAGGAAATGAAGGAACGGATTCTTGAAGCTGCAACTCATCCGGAGAAACGGAGCAGAACTTCAGGAAGAATTCCTGCATTTGCTTTCAGTGCGGCGGTGATGGTGATTTGTATGGTTCTGGCGCTGCCGCTGCTGATGAAAAAACCCGTGGAGAAAGCAGTAACGGTGTCCGAACCGAGGACGAAGACGGCAGTGGGATCACTGAAGATTTCGAGTATCGCTGCCGGAGACTACAAGAAGGCGGAAGAATCGCCGGAGGCGGAACTGGATGCGGTGATGATGGAACGTCCTCAGGTTGAGGAGACCCTGTTTGACCTGCGGGATGGAAAGCCGAGAATGATCCTCGCAAACGGACGCTATTACGCGTTGCTGAAGGGAAGCCTGGATGCAGGACAGATGGGAGAGACGATTCTCACGGTGGAGGACTCCGTGGAGGATATTGCTCTCAGGCCTGCCGTGTCAGGCTCTGAAGTAATCAGTGATGTGGTGCCGGCAGGAGCGAAAATCCGGACCCTTGCAGGGATTTCTGAAGGAACCGCTGTTGCCTGCGAGGTGGACGGCAAGCCCAGAATTTTTGAAAGGGTCAGTTATGCAGCGGTCGGCCCTGTGGGAGAGACCTTCGAACAGACCTTCTCCGTGGCGGATAAGATCGTATCTCTGGAGATCCCGGGCGAAGTGCTGCTCATGGGTGACAAGGCAAAGGAAGCCATTCGGATCGCCTACAGCCATGCGCAGTTGGATGCGCAGGACAAACTGGCAGGGGATACCCGAATCATTGTGACACTTGAAAACGGGATTTCTCTGCAGCTGACCACCAACGGAACTCAGCTGATCGGCTGCGGGGCATGGAACTGCCCTGAATTTTTCAAATTCCTTGACGAAAACGGAAGAAAGTGACCCCACCAGAAAAGAAGAAACCCCGCCTTGTGCGGGGTTTTTGTGTTCAGTGAGGAAGCTGCGCGGATGCAGCGGGAAAAGCCGGAATGTATCCGGTCATCGTACAGAAACACAGAGGGGGACGGAAGGATGAAAAAGGCATTTTGCACGGCGGTCTGCATGCTGCTGATGTCTTTGTCAGTGATTGCAGAAGGCCTGTTGCCGTATTATGCCGTGACGAACAGGTCGAACGTCAATATGAGATCTAAGCCGGATTCAAAAAGCCGCCTTGTCATGCAGATCAAAACCAAGGGAACAAAACTGACCGTTCTGTCCGGGCAACCGGATGGACAGGGAAATGAATGGCTTGAGGTGGAAACGCAGCGAGGCAGAAAAGGGTACATCCAATCGAAGTATATAACGAAGACGGAAGGAAGGCCCATCGTCAGGACGAACGGGAAATACGGTTCATGGTCAGATGCCTATTGTGATTTCGTGCTTGGTGAAAAATACAAAATGTGGAGAGGGCAAGGCCCCAATGACCA
>OMRS01000092.1 GCA_900313545.1 uncultured Eubacteriales bacterium
GGGGAACATGCCGGCCTTGGTGCCAAAGCCCAGGATCACCATAAAGGTGATGACCAGCAGGCCGGAGGGAGCGGTGGCCGCCGCAGGAATGCCGCCCGGCACAAAGTCCACCGTACCCAGATAATTCTGGAAGATGAAGATCCCCAGCAGGCCCATCATGGCGCCGAAGATCGAGTAGATCAGGTACTTGATTCCGGCTGCCACAGCCTGGGGAGTCCGCTCATGCACCACCATGGGTACAGACAGCATGGTCATCAGCTCATAGAAAACATACAGCGTGATCATGGAGCCCGCATAGCACTGTCCCATCAGCGCGGACAGAACCGACAGATAGAAGCACTGGTAGGAGCGTTCATGCTCATCATGCTCCATGTATTCCAGGGCATAATAGGAGCCGATCAGCCACATGGAACACATGAGCACGGAAAAGATCTTGCCCACCGTATCCACTCTGAGCATGATGCTCAGGGTCGGGGTCATCTGCAGCAGGGTGACATTCTGCTCACTGACCCAGCAGACCAGCAGCGCCGCCACCAGCTCGATGCCCAGAGCGCCTACAACCGCCTTCCCACGGAGTTTCTTATCGGCAAATGCCGGCATGAACCACAGACACAGCCCCGCCACAGCAGGCCAGAGAATCACGATCGTCAACAGAAAACTCATTTTATCCTCCCTGCCCTCAGGCAAATACCCTCAATCCGTTCCACAGCATCCCGATAATTCCGGAAGACATCAACCCAAGCCCGAGATTCAGCGCGATCCAGCAGATGAGGCTGCCCGTCGTCACCGCGTTCGCGGGCCGCAGCTCCCTGTCTTCTCCCGGGATGAACAGGGATATGGCCGCATTCATCAAGTAAACCAGATTCAGAATGGTCGAGACCGCAATCAGGGCAAGCGCAATCATCGCATGCCGTCCTCCCACCTGAATGGCCGCACCTGCCATCAGGATCTTTGTCACAAAGGTCCCCAGCAGCGGAACTCCCACCAGGTTTGCCGCCCCCAGCATGAAGGCCACCGCCGCTACCGGGCTTCGGTAAAATCCTCCCCGCAGCGCCGCCTTGCTGCGGTCATTGCCGCAGGACTTCTCCAATTCCTCTGTGGAGATAAACAGCATGGATTTGGTCAGGGAATGGGTCATGGCATGCCATACAGCGCAGACCACTCCAATCTCCGATCCCATGCCCAGGGCAAAATAGATATATCCGATCTGGGCTACCGAGGAATACGCCAGCATCATCCGCGTGGTCCGCACCCGTATCGCGCTGATGCTGCCCATAACCATGCCGGCAGCACCGAAAATGAAGAGCACATCGCAGACTCCCAGAGACTCCACGGCTTCCAGGCCGAAAACCCGGACATACAGCTTGATCAGAAGGAAAATATACCCTTTGGACACGATGCTCGACAGCATGGCCGCTCCGGAGGACGTGGTGCTGGTATAGGCGCCCGGAAGCCACTTTTCAAAGGGGAACAGGGCGCTTTTCATGGCCACGCCCACCGACATGATGCTCATCACCATCAGCAGAGGCACGCGGTAGGTGCCCTCTGCCACCAGCTGCGAAATCTTCTCATGCAGGGGCACCATCAGCAGGTGTCCCGTCACCGCATAGAGGATGACGATTCCCAGCAGGAACAGGCTGGAACCCAGCAGGTTCATGATCATGTAGCGCACGCCGCCCACCAGGCTGAAGCCGTCCTGCTTCATGGTCACGATACCCGTTGCCGCCAGGGTGTTGATCTCGATAAACACGTACGCGGTGAACAGGTCGTTGGTGTATACCAGGGCGATCAGGGAAAGCATGCACAGGTCCCAGATCACGCAGATCAGGTTGGACTTCCCCCGCTCTAGCATTTCCTCGCTCTGGTTCCATCCGCCCAGGAACGAGAGCAGGATAACACACAGAAAAACGGTCAGAGGAACCAGTTCAAAAACGCCCGCCCGGATTTCATTGCCCCATGGCGCGGGGAAATGACCCATCCAGTAAGCATAGCTGGAGTTTTCCCGCAGGCAGTGGATCAGGGTGCCCAGGGTCAGCACCAGCTCGCCTGCAATCAGGCCAAGGGTCAGTCTTCTGGCATTTTCCCTGGAAAGCACCAGGGTGATCACCGCGCACACCAGCGCCAGCAGAATGCTGAAGAAGGGGAAATTCTGCACAAAGTGCATCAGACTTCCTCCTTTCCAGCAATGGCAATGAGCTCATCCACGTCCAGTGTCCTGTACCTGTGGTACAGCCGCATTGCCAGCGCCATCATGACCGCAGAGACGCTGACGGAAACCACAATGCCTGTCAGCACCAGTCCCGCGGGGATGGGATTGACATACGCTCCCGCTCCCGTGATTCCTTCCGCCAGAATGGGCGGTTCCTTCCCCTCGATAAATCCCTGGCTGGCCAGGAACAGGAAGATCGCCGAATCCATCATGTCCATTCCGATGATCTTCTTGATGAGATTGCGGTTGAGCAGCAGGGTGGTAAACCCGATGCTGAACAGGATAATCGCCGCGGTTTCCTCATAGTTGGCCAACAGCTTTTCCAGCATCAGACTTCCCCCTTTCTGAATATGGCGTAGAGCACATATACCGTACAGGCCACGATCATCCCCACACAGATGTTCAAAAGCAGGATGAGACCGCTTGACAGGATCGCCCCGGGAGTCCCCAGAGGAATGATGCTTTCCATCCCGTTGGCTCCCGTATAGAACGAATAACATTTGCTCAGCGCATAGGTCAGCAACGCGCCCACCACGATCCCCTGATATGTCCTGTAGGTGAAGAATTTGCGGGTTCTGGAAAAACCGAAGGCCGACACATGCAGCACCAGTCCCGCACCGATGAGCGTCCCGCCTGAGAATCCGCCGCCCGGGGACAGGTGACCGTTGAGCACCACGTAGATCCCCAGCAGCCAGATCACCGGACAGAGGAAGCGGGCCGTGTACTGAAGGATGTGGTCATCCTTCGGTTCGTAGAAGGTGTCGGATCCCGGATTGGTTCGAAGATCCCTTGCCAGGCTGCTGAATTTTTCGCTTTCCGGATCCAGGCGCAGCAGCAGAAGCACCACCATCACCGCGGCAAACAGCACGGTGGATTCTCCCAGGGTATCAAAGGCACGATAGTCAAGGATCATGCCCGTGACGATATTGACGGCGCCGGTTTCTTCCAGGCCCTGCTCGATATACCGCCTGGGCACCTCGTTGCTGGTCGGGGCCTCCGGATCGCCGACCCTGGGCATTTCTGACACCATATAAAGAAACATTCCGATCATCAGCACGCACAGCACCACGGAGGCCACATTATACAGCCTTCTGCCGGAGCGCCGAACCCGTGGAGTCCCGCGGGTGACCACCTTTTCCTGAAGCGAGCGCCGCCGCTCTTCCTTTTCAAGCCGTTCCTGCTCATCTGCCGGAGATTCAGCGCTCTCCCGGTCCGGTTCCCGTTCCTGAGAGGCGATCATGGCGCCGTCCAGCAGGGCTTCTTTTTCCTCCAGCTGCTGATTCAGCCGTTCCCAGATTGTCATGTTATTCTTCCCCCGCTTCTTCCGCCCGGGCGGAGGTCTCTTCCTGCTTCTTTCTGGCATCGATGGCGCGTATCCGCTTGAGTGTCAGGAAGAACAGCAGGCTGGTGATCCCCGAGCCCACAGCCGCCTCGGTGATGGCCAGGTCAGGCGCCTTGATCAGGATCCAGACAATGGACATGACCATGGAGAAGGTCATGTAGATGATGACGCTTCCCAGCAGGCTTCTGGTCACGCTGACGGCAATGGCACAGATGATCAGAAACAGCAGCAGCATCTGTACAACCGTTGTCATTCTTCTCCCTCCTCAGCCGCAGGGGACTGTGCATCCTCCCGTTCTTCATTCAGAGTCCGCTCATGCACCGTCATATAGCTTTCCCTGTCCTCGTTGGTCTCGATCTCCAGCCTGCACAGCAGATGGCTCGCTACCGGAGCCGTCACCCAGAAAAACGGGATGACCAGCAGGATCTTCAGCGCCGTAAACAGGTCCGGCGCACTGATGGCCAGGCCGATCATGCACAGCGCGATTCCCAGGGTGTCATTGATGGCCGCCGCATGCATGCGGTTGGCCGCATACCGGAAACGGAAGATTCCCAGCACGCCGATGGCGCACACGACGATACCCGCAGACATCAGCAGAACCGTCAGAACCAGTCGTATGCTCATGCGTCTCCTCCTCCTTCCGGCTCCTCAGGACTGCCCGCCTTCTTCTCCCTGTACACGCCGATATACACCTTGCACAGCACCACCACCGCCAGAAAACCAAGCAGGGAATATATGAGGGCAATATCCGCCAGGTAGCCCTTTCCCATTATCACGGCCAGGAGATCCACCATGATGATGCACAGGGTGTTGATCATGTTGACCGCCATGATCCTGTCGCTGACCCTGGGACCGGCGATGCACCTTGCCAGGCAGAATGCCGCAAGCGCGGTCAGGCACGCGAGAGCGACAGCTCCAAGAAGTTCACCGATCGTCATCTTCCCGCGCCTCCTTTTCTTCCTGCGGAGGCACCGCCTGCGGTTCCTCCTGCTCCGGTTCCGGCGTCCCGGCTTCCTTCATCTCACGGGAAGCCGATTTTTCCTCCTTCGCTGCAGCCGCTGCACGCCGGCGCTCTTCCTTTGCCGCGGCAGCTGCACGCCGGCGCTCCTCCCTTTCCTCCTGCCTGCGGGCATCCTCCTCTTCCATGGCTTTCAGACTGCGGACAAAGGAGCTGTCCTCCAGTCCCTCCATGGTTTCGCTGTCCAGGCAGTGCACCAGAAGAACACCTTCCTTTTCCTCGCAGGTGATGGTTCCCGGCGTCAGGGTAATGGAGTCTGCCAGGGCCACCCTGTGCCCCCTGCCTTCAAGGCCTGAATCAAAGGTCACCAGCTGCGGCCGGGGTTCAAATCCCCGCGTCAGGATCATGCGCATCACCTTCAGATTGGCCAGAACTATCTCCCGGACCAGCAGGGCCCCATAAGCGGCAGCCCTTCCAATGGACCTGAACAGCCCCAGTTCCTTTTTCGAACTCCAACCCAGAAATCTGCAGGAAAACAGAAAGAGGACTGCGGCAAACAGCAGTCCAAAGATCAGAATTTCCAGGGTCAGTTTTCCGCAGAAAATGACAAATAGAAGCACATACAGCGCAAACATGTCCGCCTCCGTTTTATCCTGGTGTTTATTTTTCGCTTTCTTTCCTGATATCCGCCTGATAGGCGTCGCGGATGGCCCCGAAGGTCTTTTCATCCCTGAGTCCCACGCTGCGCCCGTCAATGGTTCCGATCCGGCAGGTCAGCGCACTGGAACTTGAGAAGAAAATCTCATCCGCAGCCATCATTTCCTCGAGCGTAAAGGGCTTTTCAAGAGTCGGAATTCCAAGCCGCCGGCAGATCTCCAGAATGTGGGCGCGGGTGATTCCCGGCAGAATCAGATCGTCGCAGGGAGCCGTCTGGAACACGCCGTCCCTGATGATGTGCACATTGGAATGCGCGCACTCCGTTACCCGGTCCCCCCGGTGGAAGATGGCCTCATCGCAGCCGGCCTCTTCCGCCTGCTGGCTGGCCAGCACGGCAGGCAGCAGATTGATGGTCTTGATATTGCAGAAGTAGTACCGCTTGTCCGGGACGGTGATGCACTTGTACACCGCAAACGGATCACGCAGGGTCGAAGGCTTGACAAATGCCCAGACCCTGGGCTTTGTCTGTGCTCCGCTGAAGGAATGCTGCCGCAGTCCTTCTCCCCGGGTCACCTGCCAGTACAGCATGTTGATGTCCTCATCCGCCTGACTGACCAGGTTCATGAGCACATCCTTCATCTCCTCCTTGCTCATGGGAATCTCGATGCCGATCAGTCCGGCACTGCGGTAGATGCGGTTGATGTGGTCATCAAAGTGCATGGGAATTCCGTGGATGGTGCAAGTGGCATCGTAGACTCCGTCTCCGAAATAGCATGCGCGGTCATTCATGGGGATTCTGATTTCCTCAAGGGGTCCCATTTGTCCGTCATAGTATCCTACACACTTCATCTGGTCTGATCTTCCTTTCCTAATATCAACTCAGCGCAGGCCAGCTTCCCGCATCGCCTCGTCCAGTGCCGCCTGCCGGATGCGCTCAAACAGCTGGGGATCCCTGCCCCCCACAGCCTTTCCGTCAATGCAGGTCACCCTGCAGCAAAGTGCACTCGCACTTGTGAAAAACACCTCGTCTGCGTCCATCATTTCCTTCACCGTGAAGGCCTCCTCCACCACGGGGATGCCCATCTCACGGCACTGGCTGATTCTGTGCGCGCGGGTGATCCCCGGGAGAATGAGGTTGTCACAGGGAGCTGTTCTGAACACGCCGTCCTTGAGGATATGCACATTGGAATGGGCGCATTCCGTCACCCTGTCCCCCCTGTGCAGGATGGTTTCCGCACACCCCGCTTCCTCTGCACGCTGGGTATAGATCACCGCCGGCAGCAGGTTGATGGTTTTGATGTTGCAGTGGAAATACCGGGTATCTTCCATCGTGATACAGCTGTATTCCCGGTCCGTGGGATCCAGCACATCCGGGGTAACAAAGACCCACAGACTGGGCTTTCCCTCCACAAAGCGGTATGCATGTCCTCTCATGCCCACGCCCCTTGTTGCCTGAACATACGCCATGGCATCCGGACTGTCAATCTCCCTGCAGAAGCGGAGCACCATTTCCCGAAGCTCCTCAAAGGGCATGGGCACCTCGATGTCAATCGCCCGTGCGGACCGGTAAAACCTGTGGAGGTGATCCTCCAGCGCAAGCGGAATGTGATTGATGGTGAACATGGCATCGTAAACCCCGTCTCCGAACCAGCTCGAGCGCTCGTTCATGGGGATCATCATGTCCTCCACATTCCCGATTTTTCCGTTATAGTAAGCAATGTTTTTCATGGCATACCTCCGTATGAAACCATCATACTCCCGGCATATATCTTTGTCAAACAGACAAAAAAAAACCACCCTTTTCAGAGTGGTTCGTCACCATGAGGTGATCAAGTGGAGGCGCCATCCAGATTCGGACTGGAGAATCGAGCTTTTGCAGAGCTCTGCCTTACCACTTGGCTATGGCGCCGAAATTGGAGCGGTAGACGAGATTCGGACTCGCGACATCCACCTTGGCAAGGTGGCACTCTACCAGCTGAGCTACTACCGCATATAATGGTGCCCAGGGGCGGAATCGAACCACCGACACGGAGATTTTCAGTCTCCTGCTCTACCGACTGAGCTACCTGGGCTTATGGCGACGCGGAAGGGGCTCGAACCCTCGACCTCCAGCGTGACAGGCTGGCATTCTAACCGACTGAACTACCGCGCCATATGATGGTGGGAACAACAGGGCTCGAACCTGTGACCCTCTGCTTGTAAGGCAGATGCTCTCCCAGCTGAGCTATGCTCCCCTTCGCCTTCTCGGCATCGTCTTTCGTGACGACGGTGTGTATTCTAACCCAGTTTCTCCCACTTGTCAACCATCTTCCGAAGATTCTTTTTTCTTCTTCCCGTCCCCATTTTCCCTTGTTTTCCTGAATTATCCGCTTCGCCCGCGCCCCTGCCCGCAAAAAAACTTTTTTGAAAACAAAAACGGCGGTGCAGCCGCACCGCCGGATGATTTTATAAATCCTCAAGTTCGATCAGGCCGCATCCGCCGTCTTTCCGGCGATATACCGTTGCCGCCTTTCCGGTCTCCACATTGTTGAACATATAGAACGAATGGCCCAGCAGGTTCATTGCCAGAATGGCATCCTCCACGCTCATGGGCTTCGCCGCGTACCTCTTGATGCGGATAACCTTCTCCTCTTCCTCGAAATTCTCCTCCTCAGGGACGGGTTCTTCCGGAGCAACAGGCTTCTTCCTCAGGTCTCTGCCAAGTCTTGTGCGCAGCTTTCTCATCTGACGCTCGATGACATCGATGCCTTTGTCCAGTGCCGGCAGGGAAATCTCCCTCTCCTCGTTCTCGGTACGGAGGGTGTGTCCCAGGTACGGCATGGTCATTTCAACTTTATACGTATTTTTTTGTTCCGTGACGCGAATGGTGACCACCGTTTCATCCTCAGCTTCATCACGGAAATAGGCATCCAGACGCTGATGCAGCCGTTTGTCCATCTTCTCAAGTACCGCAGTTGGTACATGAGCATCTTTGGTAATTACACGTGCGATCATAATTCAGGCCTCCTTGCAATCGGATGTGCACACAGGGAGCAACCCCCTTCTGCATGTGAACTATACCACTTTCTGCACGTCTTGCGGGTCCAAATCGGATCATTTCAGCAAAAGAATATCAATCGTTCGCCCTTCGCAGAAGCTTCTCATACACCGGCATCATTTCCGGCTCCGAGCACATTTCTCCCAGTTTTGCCACCGGGATCCATCCCACGGCACTGTTCTCCTCCGGCCGGGTCTCCAGTTCTCCTGTTTCCTCCGCCTCAAACAGAAAGGATACGTTCAGATGAAGATGACTTGGAACCACCGCCCCCCGGCGAACATGGGTCCATACCGGAAGGATTTCAAGGCCGGCTATGCCCTCTCCGATTCTTCTGAGGTGATGAATTCCGGTTTCCTCCTCCGCTTCCCTTCTGGCGACGGCTTCAAAGTCACCTTCTCCGTCGCAGTGTCCTCCGGTCCAGGCCCAGCTGTCGTAGATCCTGTGGTAGGCCATCAGGGTTTTCTGCCGGTCCGGCGTTACGATGATCGAGGAGGCGGTCATGTGAAACAGGGCGCACCCGCGTGTGAGAAGCAGATCTCCCCAGACGTCAATCAGACGGATGATTTCCTTTTTTTCCGTCATTTCCAGCGGATCGGCACTGTCATAGTTCAGGATCGGCCGGGCCCATTTGGGGCGAATGTTCGTGTTTTTCACGTGTGCATCCTCTCTTGTCCATTTTTCTCAAGGCCCCGCCGTCACCTCACGCTTTTTCCAGTCTGGCGCGATAGCCTGCAAGGAATCCCACCAGAACGATGGCCACGGCCACTTTCACCGTCATCATCGCGGCAATGATGAGATACAGAAGGGGCAGATCCGCCACCTTCTTGCTGGGAGAAGTAACAATCACCCTCAGTGAGAGCAGTTTCACCAGTGCGTTCCGGAGGTTTTCAATGATTTCATTATACTGCATTCCAGTCCCTCCTACACTGCCTTTTGCACACGCACCTGCATCCCCAGGGCAACAACGATCACCGCTGTGAGGATTGCCAGTTTGATGCTCGCCACGCCTGCCGCCACAGCCACCCAGAGGGGAATATGGGCAAATGTCCTGCCCGTCCCCTCAATCTGCAGTTCGCTGCAGAAAATCGTTTTCAGCATATCCTTCAACTGGTTTGCAGCCATGCTTTTTCATTCCCTTCTTGTAATAGTCATCCTGCCACTCATGGACTCAAAGGTGATGGGAAATTCACAGGTTCCATAGCGGTTTGGACCGAATTCATTGACGATCTTGGTTCCCAGCCCCTTTGCCTCCACGGTGAATCCCCTGACATCCGAAGGGAGTCGGACACAGGCTGACCCTGACAGCGTGCTGATCCGGATCTCCCTGGCCGGCGCCTTGAGGCACACCAGTTCCGCATCACCCGACACACAGTCAATGCTGCACTCCTCCAACCTTCCCTCCACATGGACCTTGCCGCTCACCGTATTGATCTTCACGGTGTCCGCCTGGGAAATGACCCATGGATCTCCGGAGATGGTGCCCACGCTGATCTTCTCAGCACTGGCTTCAACCCGGGCATGGCCTGAAACGGTATTGGCATTCAGTTCCCTAACCAGGGTATCCGGTCTCAGATGGATGTCCACCCTTCCCGAGGTCGAATTGATCTTCAGGGTTTCTGCATCGATATCCCGTACAAAGATATCACCGGAAGTGGTGCTTGCCTTGACATTTGCCCTGAACCGGAGGGGAAGAAGCACCTTCATTCTTCCCCCATCCTTCGAAAAAACAGAGAAGAAGGTTTTAAACACATCCGGATTCTTCCGGCTGATGCGGAGCACCCCGTTCTCCGTCCGGATATCCGGGAAGGCATCGTTTTCCGGGTTGTCGTTTTCCCAGATGACTTCAATCTCTTTTCCTCCGCTGAGCATGAGGTCGATGTCATCCGCATCCAGGTCAATCTCCACCGCCTGAATGCCTTCCGTGGCGAACTGCTTCGTCAGGCTGTCTTCCGCAAGCTTCTCTGCCTCATCCACCAGGTCATCGATATCCTCCGGGGACATTTCCTCCTCCGGCTCCTCCAGGTCCTGATCGTCCTCGTCCAGTTCTTCCGTCATTTCACGGGCGATTCTTGCCGCTTCTTCCCAGGCCTCCTCGCCGTCCCGCGTTTCCTTCGTCTCGTCGCTGCCTTGCGTCTCCTTCCGGACCTTTTCACCGCGCTCGGCCTCTTCCCGGAGCTGCTGTGCCTGCTGCTCCAGCTCATAGGCGGCTCTGCGGAGCTTCCTGGCGCCTTCCTGATCCCCTGCGCTCTCTTTTTCTTCCGCCTTCTCCCGGATTCCGGCAGCGCGTACGAGCATCTCCTCAGGGGTCTCCTTCTTCTGCTTTTCTCCCTGCTGAGTCATCCATGAAAACGCTTCTCCAGCGGCGCGGCCCATATCCATGACACCCTTGACCGCCGCCTTGCCAATCCCGCTGAACACACCGCCTGTCGCCTTGTCCGCCTGGCGTGCAAAGCGTTCCATATGAGGCATGATCTGGGAACCAAATTCTCCAATGGCGCCAAAGGCCATTTCGATTCCCTTGCCAAAGGGGTCCTTCTCATCGGTTTTTTCTTCGTTTTCAGGATGTTGCAGCAGTTCGCTCACATCCCCCAGAGAGGCCGCCACATCCGTAAAGGCCTCCTCCTCCGTCATTCCTCCTGCGAGATTGTCCTCATAACGCGCCTGGGCATTGGCCATCAGCTCGTCCCGGAGCGCAAGGTTTTCTGCGGTCATTTTCATCTCTTTAAAGAGTTCATCAATCAGGCTGCGAATTCTTTTATTCATCATTTTACACCCCCAGCATACTGCATATCATTTTGCTGTAACGTTTCCAGTCCTTCTGGTTCTCCTCAAGGAGCTGCTTTCCTTCCTCCGTGAGATGATAGTATCTCCTTCGGGCGCCGCTGTTTCCGTCACCCCAGTAGGATTCGATCATCCCCGAGCTTTCCAGTTTTCGGAACGTGGTATACAAAGTTGCTTCCTTCATTTCTATCATTCCATCGGTCAGATCATGGATGTTCTTGCCGATGCTGTAACCGTAACTGTCCCCTTCCTTCAGCTGTGCAAGAATGATCGTGTCCATGTATCCTCGCAAGACTTCTGACGAGTTCAGCATTCCATCACCTCCATTACGAGGCACATTATATCCCGCTATACCTCACGTGTCAATGTATATTTTTCAGAGAAATACATCAAGCATTCAAATCTCTCCGGCCTGAGGTCAAAGCACAGGTTGCATCCCAAAGAAAAAACCCTGTCTCTTCACGACAGGGTAACCGACTGTGGTTTTTCAGTTTTCCTCCTCTGATCCCGGCATTTCAGGCGCCTCTGCATCCTCCTCCACCTCCACCGGAACCCCCCGGTGCTCAACAGAGGTGGAAAAAACAATCTGGGTTCTTGTTTTTCCAAAGCGCTGAAGCTGATTGATAAAGCCGTCCAGTTCCTGGGTGGTGTGGAAACACACCTTGAGCAGCATGGCATAGTCTCCGGTCACGCAGTCGCATTCCATGACATTGGGAACGCTTTTGACATATGGATAGAAAACCGGCTTCTGAGACGGATCCACATCGCAGCTGATATACGCCTTGATCTGGTAACCCAGCGCAGAGGGCGGGATCTGTGCCTGATATCCGGTGATGATTTTTTCTTTTTCCAGTTTCTCGATCCGGCTGCTTACCGCGGGAGGTGTCAGAAACACCCTGTCTCCGACAGCACGCAGCGGCAGACGCGCGTTTTCCTGAAGCGCCGCCAGAATCTTCATATCAATCTTATCCATTTCCGTCCTGTACCTCCGTTTTTTTGCACGGGGAAATATAGCACAGCCACTATTTTTCTGTCAAAGACATCCCTTTGCGCACCCCGGTACAAAATTCCCTGTCAGGACCTCGTTTTTTGGGAAACACGATCGTGTGCATTTTTACGCATCTTCGGAATAATGGTTTTTTTCTCCAAGCCCTTGACATTTCCATCTTTTGAGTCTATAATCCCGACTGTTCCTGAGGTTCGCGCCCATAGCTCAGCTGGATAGAGTGTTTGACTACGAATCAAAAGGCCACAGGTTCGAATCCTGTTGGGCGCACCATAAACCCCTGTCGTGCTTAGCGCCGATGGGGGTTGTTTTTTGCCTTCCTTTCCTGGCTCAAAAAGAATGCATCCGCTTCTCTTTTGCAAAGCAGTGTGTTTCCCCTGAACGCCAGGTCTTTCATTTCCTCTGGATTTTCGGAGACAGTCTTTCTTCCCTTATCACCAAATCAGGCCTGCCGGGTATCCCGGCAGGCCTTTTTGTCGTTTACTTCTTTTCCACGAGACTCTGCTCCCCGTTGGGCTTCCGGAAAATCTCCCTGTTTTCCTCATCCAACAGGAGATAGCTGTCCCGGTTGACCTGAAGCCGGTACAGTTTGCCCTGGTATCTGAGCGGCATCTCATAATATCCCCAGGCCTCCGGCAGGATAGGCTGCATCAGCATTCCTTCCCTGGTGGCGCGAACTCCGGCAAATCCCATCAGCATGGCCAGATACGCTCCGCCCAAACTCGCCGTATGAAGTCCGTCTTTTGTATTTCCATGATGGTCATACAGGTCCAGCGTCGCCGTGGCCTCAAATCCATCCAAGGCACGCTTCATATTTCCCAGTCTTGCTGCCAGTGTTGCAAAAACACAGACCGACAGTGAGGAATCGTGCGTCGTAACCTCATCATAGTATTCAAAGCTCCTGGCAACCGTTTCCCTGTCCGCTGTCTCCGGGAAGAGCAGATGTGCCAGTACCGTATCCGCCTGCTTGCAGACCTGGTGGCGATACAGGAACAGCGGATGGTAATGCAGAAGAAGCGGGAAATCCGTTCGGGGAAGGGACTTCCAGTCCAGTCTCTTTTTCTGGAGGAAGGAATCATCCTGCGGGCTGATGTTCAGTTTTTCATCATAAGGCAGGTACATCCGCTCTCCCGCAGTCCTGAAGGCTGAAATCTCTTCCTTTTCAAAACCCGCAGCGGCGAGGGACTTCATCCTGTTGCTCCCAAGCAGCATCTCCAGCACATCCGCGGCGCCGCAGAGATTGTACTGGGCCACCGCATTTGTATAGAAATTGTTGTTTACCAGGCATGTGTACTCATCAGGGCCCGTCACACAGTCGATGCAAAATCCCCTGTCCGTCATATGCCCCAGTTCCAACCAGAGCCGTGCGGTTTCCAGAAGGATCTCCGCACCGTATTTTTCCATGAATTCCACATCTCCGGTCACATGCCAGTACTGCAGTACCGCATAGGAAATGTCTCCGTTGATATGGTACTGTGCAGTGCCTGCAGGGAAGAACGCAGAGCATTCATCGCCGTTGATGGTCCGCCATGGATACAGCGCTCCTCTTGCAAAGCCCAGTGAACGGGCATTTGCACGGGCCCGCTCCAGCAGCGAGTGACGCCATTTCAGCATCTCCCTCGCTTTTTCCGGCTGCGTCCACAGGAAGAAGGGGAACACATACACTTCGCTGTCCCAGAAGGTATGGCCCTCGTAGCCTTCTCCGCTCAGTCCCTTTGCCGCCACATTGGACAGCCCGTCGTGACCGGTAGACTGGATCAGCTCGAACAGGTCATAGTCCAGCGCCTTCATGAGCTCCTCTGAAGCATCCAGTTTGACAAAAGCCCTGTCCATCAGATCTTCCATGTAGGCCGTCTGCCGTCTGAAAAGTTCAGCTGCTCCGATCTTCATGGCCGCCGACAGTTTGGCTTCTCCCGCAGAGGCCACGTCCTGTTCCCGCTTGCTGTCCACATAGACCACATATTTGTCCAGAGTCAGGCTCTGACCCGCGGAGAGTTCCTTTTCAAGAACCGCCTCCAGCTGGTTTCCCTCCGCCATCCAGCGAACCTTCTGATCATGGGCCACAAAACATCCCACCTGGATTTTGCTGCGCAGGGTCTGGCACAGCGCATAGCCCACCTGCCCCTTGATTCCCGCGCTCAGGACCTCCAGGCACCTGAGGGGTTCTGCCGCCACACGAGGATCACTGTCATCCGCAAAATTGGTGACATCTGGGTTCAGCGTACTGCACAGGGTCACCTTTCCCTCCCATCCCAGGGAGGTGAGTCTGGTTCTGAGCAGGAAAAGATTGGGCTGATCAAAGCTGGCGATTCTCTCAAATTCCACGCGAACGCCCTTTTCCCCGTTCCACAGGGCGCTCCTCAGGGTCCTGCCCGCATGGATATCCAGCTCCTGACGGCGCTGTGTCACATTCTCACCAAACATGGAATAGGTTTCGTCCCCCAGGGAAATCCGCACCGTCTGCGCATCCGGCAGATTGCAGATGGTCTGTTTGATCTCCGGGAATCCCGCCAGCTTCTCCCCGTAGGTGATGTCCAGAAGCTCATATACGCCGTTGATATATGTGCCCCGGATGGTCATTTTCGGAGCCTTGCCTTCTTCCGGGCTGTTGCGCACGCCAATATACCCATTGGCGTTGTGATACAGCGTCTCAATCTTTGCAATGGATTCCGCACTCCAGGTATCAGAAATCAGCATGTATCTTTTTCCTCCGTTTTTAAAAAGGCCCGATGCGATGCATCGGGCCCGGAATGGGTTTTACTTGATAGCGCCGTCGACCATGCCCTGAATAATATATTTCTGTGCGAAAATATAGAGGATGATGACCGGCAGCATTGCCAACAGAGTAGAGACCATGATCAGGTTCCACTGCTTCACGAAGGAACCAATGAAGCCCTGAACCGCCAAAGGAATAGTCCGAATGGGGCTGTTGCTGCCCAGCAGCAGGAGCGGGAGGAGGTAGTCGTTCCAGATCCACAGACCATTGAGGACAAGGACGGTGACGAACACGGGCTGAAGCAGCGGGAACACGATTCTGAAGAACGTGCCGGCGCGGGTGCAGCCGTCGATGTCCGCCGCTTCTTCCAGCTCGAGGGGCACACTCTTGATGAATCCATGGAAAATAAAGATCGTCATGGATTCACCAAAGCCAAGATAGGCAAACACGATGCCCTGATAAGAACGCAGCATGGGGATATGGAGGAAGTTGCCCAGATCACGGAACCACGTGATCAGGGGGAACATCACGACCTGGAACGGGATAACCATGGCGGCCACAAACATCATGAAGAGGAAGTTGGACCATTTGGTCTTGTTGCGCACCAGCACCCATGCGGTCATGGCGGAGAAAATGGAAATAATCGCCAGAGAGAGCACCGTGATGATGACGGAGTCCCGGAGGGCCTGAATGAAGTTGAACGTGGGATTCTCCCACACGGTTTTAACGTTGACAAAGAAGTTGCCCGGATCGTTGGGCATTCCAACCGCCTGATTGATAATCTCACCATTGGTTCTCATGGAATTGAGAACCACGATGATGAAGGGCATCAGGAAGAGAATGGAAAGCAGGATGCCGACGATTTCCAGGACGATTTTTCTTCCGGGGTGAATCGCATTTTTCCCTTTCACAGCATCTGTCTGCATTACATCTCCACCTCCTTGCTCTTGTTATAGCTGACCTGGATCAGAGAGATGACCATCAGCACGACAAAGAAGATCACGGCCTTGGCCTGGCCTTCTGCCATCTTCGAATACTTGAATGCCGTATTGTAGATGTTCAGTGCGAGGAATTCAGACATGTTGACCAGGGACTTCATGAACATACCTGCGGGGCCGCCATTGGTCAACGCAAGGTTCACGTCGTACATCTTGAAGGAATTGGTCAGGGTCAGGAAGAGAGAAATGGTGAACGCATTCGCCATCAGAGGCATCAGGATCTTGTGCACAACCGTGGGATAGGTGGCACCATCCACCTCTGCCGCTTCCAGAACCGACTTGGAGATACCCTGAATCGACGCCACGTAGATCATCATGATATAGCCGGCATACTGCCAGGTATTCACGGTCACCAGAGCCCCGATAACGGTATCCTTGTTGGTAATCAGGGAGGAACTGATAAAGCCCCATCCAAGGGATTTGCCCAGGTCCGGCAGGATGTTGTTGAACACAAACTGCCAGATGGAACCGAGAACGATACCGCCAATCAGGTTGGGAATGAAGTAGGCGGCACGATAGAAATTCTTGCCTTTCACCTGGCTGGTCACCAGCAGGGACAGCAGGAAGGAAACCACGTTCACTGCAATGACGTTGAAGATCGTAAACTTCACGGTCACCAGGAAGGAATGCAGGAATGCAGGCTCCTTGAAAATGTTGCCATAATTGGCCAGGCCGATCACGTTGGCATTGGAGCTGACACCATTCCAGTCCGTGAACGAATAATAAATACCGTAGATAAACGGAATGATGATGACCATCAAGAATGCCAGTACCGTGGGTACCAGGAACAGGAACTCGGTCAGTTTCCTGCGCTGTTTGCTGGACAGTCCGCTCTTGTCATTCATTCTGCTACGTCACACCCCTTCTTATTAAAACTGCGCCGGAGGGGAAGCTCCCCTTCCGGCGCAGCTTCTTCTACTCTGCGTGGGTACTGAGTCTCGGATTATTTCTGAGCGGCTCTTTCAGCGATCGCCTGCTTCACCATCTCTTCGAAGGTGTCCACATCGATGGCATCGGTGGCCAGGAGCTCATAGTATCCGCCGAGGGTGCCCATTCCGAAGCCGTCCCACAGCTTGTACTGCTGCCAGCTGTAGGTCTTGCCGGCGGCGTTCCACTGCATGACGCTCTTGGAGAGAGGCGTTGCCGGCTCGAGGGTCACGTTGGTGAATGCAGGCACCATGGCTGCCTTGTTGACCATGTAGTCATGGCCTTCCTCGGAAGTGGCCATGAAGTTGAGGAACGCGATGGCCTCGTCAGCCTTGCCGGTGTTGCCGTTGACAACATACCAGGAAGGAGGATTGACCAGGATGCCATCGGTGTCTTCCTTCAGGAAGGCATGAGGCGCGAAAGCCATGGGGAAGGAAACGTTGTTGTCCTTCTCAAACGCGGCGATGTTGGGATCCATCCAGTTGCCCTGATGATAGAAAGCGGTCTTTCCATTCATGAAAGCGGCCAGCTGCATATCCTGGGTACCATTGACAAAGATGTCCTTGTCGCAGTACTTGAGCAGGAGAGCCACATACTGGCAATACTCGTGGAAGCGGTCGTCGATCACTTTGCCTTCGAGCACGGCATCGATCACGGAGGTGTCGTTGCGGGCAAGGCCAACGGTGAGGTAGACATTGAAGTTGTGCAGACCGGTTACCCAGGTCATGCCGACTGCGGTGCCGCCAGCCATGGAAACCACGGCATCCAGGCCCAGCTCGCCCTTCATGGAATCGAGCTTCTCAAAAGCCGCCTTATAGGCGTCGACGTTCACGAGGGTTGCGGGATCGATGCCGGCCTTGTCAAGGATGTCCTTGTTGTAGGCCAGGCCGTATCCTTCGACTGCCACCGGGAAGCCAACGATCTTTCCCTCGGGATTGAGGTAGGCCTGCTCGGTGTACTTGGTCCACTCTGCGCCATCCATGGGAGCGATCTTCTCGGCATACAGATCATATCCGGAAGGTCCTTCGATGACGAAGATGTCGGGTTCGGAGCCAGAAGCAAATTCAGCCTTCAGAACGGTGTTGTAGTCGCTGGAGCCGCCACCGGTGATGACCTTGACCTTCACACCGGTCTTCTGCTCATACAGTTTTGCAAATTCCTGCAGAGCCGCATCGATTTCGACCTTGTTCTGAACGATGGTGATGTCAGCCAGAGCGGAGACAGCAGCCACGACCATCACAAGCGCCAGGGCGATCGCGAGAATCTTTTTCATAGGAATCTCCTCCGTATTCTCTTACCCTGCGTTCACAGGGCGTTGTCACATATACTATATTCCCATTAACGCTAAATGTCAACCAAATCGTACTCTGTTTTTTTTGCAGTTTGTACAGAACGAGTTCATTTGCCATCCGATTTGCAACAATTCACACCAACATTCAGTGATGATTTGTCGTATTTTCCAGAAGGCGCACACGATGTAGTCCAAAGTACTCCGCGAGGCTCATGTTGGTCCAGTGTTCCGGATTCTCCGAAACGGTGGGTTTTCCTGTCATGCAGCGGATCGTCCACTCAGGGACCGCCACATCGGATCCTTTCGGCGCAGCTTCCAGAATCCGGTATTCCCTTTGGACCTGCTCCACATATGCGCCCTGACGCCCGGTCAACTGATCCGAAGCCAGCTGGACATAGCCCTTCTGCTGCCCCTGCACCAGGCACAAAAGCAGGAGCGCTGCCGCAGCGGCAATGGACGTCCTTCGGGCCGGCTGCCGGTTCAGCATCCTGCGGGTCTCCCGCGGAAGAAACCCCGCCATCACACAGACCGCCACCGGCATGCTCAGCAGCACGAAATCGGAATACATGTTGATGACCCTTCCGGATCCCGCATATCCGCTTGAATACATATGAGGGAAAATCATGGCGCACAGCACCAGATACTCCGTTGCCGCCACCGCAGCCAGATGCAGCCAGCTCCCCTTCTGCTCCGGCACTTTTCCCGCCACATGCGGCAGCATCAGGCAGAGAAATGCCGCCAGCGGCGTTTTAAACAGAAAGCGCAGCAGATACTGCCCCCCTGCCCCAAGTGTGGACGCTGTCTGCAGCGCCAGCCACCCCGGCCCGCTTTCATGGGCTCCGTCCGTTTCCATTCTCACCTGATTGCCCGGGGCAAGGACCGACAGCAGCAGCCCTGCAGCAAGCAGGGCCAGATACACCATGGCAAGAGTCCTTCGTCTTCCCTGCAGGAATGCCTCAAGTGCCTGCATTGCCAGAATACAGAAGGTCATCATGGCGGTCATGTAGTTGTCCATGCCCAGCAGGAAAAACAGTGCGGCCACGCAGATTCTCCCGGGAATTCCCGGCCTGGCCCCGTCCAGAATCTGGCGGTCCGACACGGTCAGGGTCATGAGTGCCACCGCCTCGGCACCGGTATAGAACCATGCACCGTTAAACCAGTATATTCCTTCCACAATGTCAGGAAGAAAGATCAGGGATGAGAGGGCCATGACAAGGTAGGTCGTCAGGAAAAACGTTCTGTCTGTCTTCAGCCGTTCCACCATTGCCCGCCTGAGAAACATGTACCAGCCCAGCAGTTTCGCCGCCAGCAGCACCACCGCATGGATTCCATAGAGCTTGAGGGAAAACACCGCCGGATTGATGGACATCAGAAAGACCCCGGTCGCAGTCCCCTGCCAGTCCCGCCACGTGCGCAGCGTATAGCTCAGCGCATCCCGAAGCACATGCAGGATGCTTCCTGTCTTCAGAAATGTGGCATGCGTGTAGGTGGCAAAAGTGAAATCATCCGTAGCCGGATGCGCCCCCGCCGCACCGATAAAAAAAGGGAGAAGCAGCACGGCAAATGCTGCTGCTCCCAACATGCCAACCGCCATGCGGTGCTTTTTCATGGTCTCCCGTCCTTTGTGTCGATCTCATCAAAGCCATAGTTGGCCACGTTTTCACCCACTCTGCGCTCATCTGCATTCCGGAGCAGCTGCTTGCGCAGTCCCAGGCTCTTGCGCAGATCGGTGATCTTGGCCGGACCATTCACGCAGCCGCCTTCACATGCCATGCCTTCCACCAGGGTCTCCGGCAGCTTTCCGGCACGCAGCATGGTCAGGGCCTTCTTGCACTCCGCCGCGCCATTGCAGCGCAGGCACGTCACCGGCAGATCAAATCCGTCCTCGACCAGGACCTGCTGGACAGATGCGGCAACGCCGCCCGAGACGGCAAAATTCTTTCCATAGATGGAACCCTGCTGGATATCCGCGGCCGCAATGGATTCCGGATCGATACCCCTGGCATCAAACATGGCGCTGACTTCCTCAAAGGTCAGCACGTAGTCCACGCCTTCCACACCGTTTTCCCTGTACCTGCGGGCCTCGCTCTTCTTGGCCATGCAGGGGCCGATAAACACCACCGAAGCACCCGGATGCTGCTTCTTGATCCAGCGTGCCGTGGCCACCATGGGCGAGAAGGTGTGGGACACCTTGCTCATGAGGGTGGGGAAATGTTTCTGAACCATGTTGAAAAACGCGGGGCAGCAGCTGGTGGTCATGTGTCCGCCCTCCCGGGCCACCTCCTTGACCTCCTGAGCCTCATAGTATGCTGTGGCATCCGCGCCCATGGCCACCTCCATCACGTCGGTAAAGCCAAGCTTCCCGATGGCAGTGATCAGTTCGCCCACGTTCATGCCACCGAACTGGCCTTCGGCCGAAGGTGCAAAGCAGGCATAAATCTCCCGTCCTTCACGGATCTCCCTGATGACATCGGTGATCATGGAAGTGTCCGAAATCGCGCTGAAGGGGCAGGCCGCCGTGCAGGCGCCGCAGGAAATGCACTTGTGATAATCGATATTGGCCCGCTTGTTGACCTTGTCCACGGAAATGGCATCCACCGGACAGGAACGCACACAGGGACGGCGGGCGTCAGATATGGCGTTATAGGGGCAGGCCTGAGCGCACATGCCGCACTCACGGCACTTGTCCGGATCGATGACCGCCCCCTGATGAGTCATGGTAATCGCCCCGAAATGACAGGCCTCCAGACAGCGCTGCGCCATACAGTGCTGGCAGTTGCTGGTCACCGTATAGCGCTGCAGGGGACAGCCCTCGCAGGCGCTGTTCATGATGGCGATGATCTCATGGGTCATCTTCTGGGTCTTCTCGTCGTAGTGGTTGGGGCGGCCCATTGCCATGATCAGACGGTTGCGCAAAATCTCCCGCTCCCGGTACACGCAGCAGCGGTACGTCGGCTGACTCCCATGGGGAATCACCTCCAGAGGGATGGCGTCCACCCGGTCCTCCAGGGTTCCTTCGTAGCTGTACTTTGCAGCCAGTGTCAGCACCTTGTGTTTCCAGTTAATGTGTCGGATATCATTTTCCATGCCGTCATCCTCCCTTTCTATTCAGATCAGTTTCCGTTCAGAAACCGCCCTTCATCATACGTTAAAGCGGAACAGCGTCACGTCCCCGTCCTGCATGACATAATCCTTGCCCTCGCTGCGGATGAGGCCCTTCTCCCTGCAGGCATTCATGCTGCCTTCCCGGGCAAGCGCCTCATAGGGAACGATCTCCGCACGAATGAATCCCCTTTCAAAATCGGAATGAATCTTGCCCGCCGCCTGGGGTGCCCGGGTTCCCTTTCGAATGGTCCACGCCCGGCACTCATCCGCGCCTGCGGTCAGGAAGGAGATCAGCCCAAGAAGATCATAGCACTCGGTGATCAGCCGGTCCAGGCCGCTCATTCCCAGGCCCAGCTCCTCGATGAACATCTCCCTCTCCTCGTCCTCCATCTGGGCGATGTCTTCCTCCACCTTGGCGGAAATCACCAGGACCTTGGCATTTTCATTTTCCGCAATTCGGGCCACTTCCTGCACCTGGGGCAGTTCGGACATGTCCTTTCCCAGATCATCCTCCTTGATGTTGCAGGCATAAATGACCGGCTTGGTGGTCAGGAGGAACCACTCCCTGACGATTTCCTGCTCCCGGTCGTTGAGCTCACAGGTTCTTACCGGCTGCAGTTCGTCCAGATGCGCAATCAGCTTTTCTCCCAGTTCCGCCTCTTCCCTGGCCCGCTTGTCGCCGCTCTTGACCAGCTTGGCGGCTTTTTCCGCACGCTTGCCCACCGTCTCCCGGTCAGCAGCAATCAGTTCCACGTTGATGGTCTCAATATCCGACTTGGGATCCTTGCTGTCCGCATGCCGGATGATATCCGCATCCTCATAGCAGCGCACCACATGAACGATGGCCTCGCATTCCCGGATATGAGAAAGGAACTTGTTGCCCAGACCCTCTCCATGGCTGGCGCCCTTCACCAGGCCTGCAATATCCACAAACTCGATGACCGCCGGAGTCTTTTTTTTGGGATTGTACATTTCCGCCAGGTGGTCCAGCCGGCTGTCCGGCACAGCCACCACGCCGGTATTGGGTTCTATGGTGCAGAACGGATAATTGGCCGCTTCCGCGCCCGCTCTGGTAATGGCATTGAACAGGGTGGACTTCCCCACATTGGGAAGCCCGACGATTCCTAATTTCATAATGCGTGTTTCTCCTTTGAGTTTTCTTTGATTCTACAGGTTCTGCGAGTCCCGTCTTTCTGACCGGGTGCCGCGGGGATCAATATCGCATGAGGGTTTATGCCCCTTTGTACGCATATCTGCCGCGAGATTAGTCTCTCTGTGTGTTTCATCTTCATTCATATGATGATCTTCAGGGATTCGAGATGAAGCCCCCCGTTCTCTCCCGCAGGTTCAGGCATGCTGCAAAGCGTCCTTCCGGCCCGGTAAACTGCTGCTGCCATCAGCCTTCTTCTGCGATGCCGGAAATGATTCTCCTGCAATGAACAGGATCCGCTTCCGTCAAAGGGATGTTTCCGGTCACGCCCTTCATCCTGCATTCATACCGCACCGGAGCATTTCTCAGTATCAGGTCCTGCTGTCCGCTTTCCTGTCCCTGACCCCTCACTAGACCTGGTATCAGATCGCGCATCTGCCGCCTGGTCCAAATCACGGTGCTGACCAATCCCGGCCGCATCAGCCATCCGCTGTCTGACTGTCTGAAGCTTCCTTGAGGGTTCGTTCTTTTCCTGTCAGGCCCATCAGCATATCCTGCACAGAATGTGCCGCCGGGCTGCTGATCACATCCATCTCCAGTCTCTTCGGCTTTGAGAACTGACCCCATTTAAAGCTCCTTTCCAAAGGGCCCTCATCATCACCTTGTATCATATACTAACCGGGGGCCCGGTTGCAATGTTGTTTCATTTATAATAGTTAAAAAGCACCTGTTTTACGCCCTTTTTCAGACTGCAATGCTCCTGCATGATCTGTGATCCATTTTCCAGATTCTTTGCACCTGACCGGTTCCTTTTTCCCGCATGCAAAACTGTTTCTCATGTCTCGCGGCGCCGCCCCGGATAAACCCCGCCCTGCCAGTCCCAGGACGCCATCCGGCGCAAAATCCGGAAAAACCTCTCTGTATGCGCATCCAAAGCCCTGATGCCCCGCCTGCATCGCTTAGGCTCTTCGGAGGGTCGAAAGATACCCCTGTTCCCTGAAGTATTCCTCAATGTACAGGTTTCCTTTTCATATTCCCAACCAAAGGAAGGCCTCGGTCCGCTCTTTTTTTGATGGCCATTATTCAAACGCATACGCTTGCGCAGTGTGAATGCCCCTGTCATCGGATTCCTTCCTGCACAGGCCGCATGCAGTCAATCGCCCTCCGTTCCCATCCTCTCAAAACAGAGGGAGGGAACGGAGGGCGCAGAATTCGCGCTGTGTCAGGAAGATGCCAGGCTAATGAACCTGCCGCAACGGCCCGGGTAACGTTTCCGGGGAGGGCATCCCGGCCCTGTACCTCCTCTCCCGGGAAGCGGGTCATTCCGCGACGGGACTGCCATCCTGCTCCGCATTGATCTCGTGCATGTATTTATAGAGGGTATAGCGCGAAATGTTCAGCCACTGCGCCACCACCACCACCGACTTCTGATAGGTGAACGCCCTGCGCTTGTAGAGCATGCGGATCACCCGCATCCTGTCCTCCTTGTGCATCTCCTTCGGGTCCTTGCCCACGGCGCTGATGCATTCCCTCAGGACCTCCTCCAGCTGGCTTTTGGCATCCCTCATCAGGGTCTGCTGCAGCTCGCCGCTGGTGGCCGTCAGTTCATCCAGGGCCCTCTTGGCCCTCACCAGGTCAGTGATGTCAATGTTGATGCCCAGGGCATAATGATAGTCTTCACCCACGGCATTGAAGGTGGTGCTTTTGAGGAATCTGCCATCCCGGGAGATCACCAGCTGGTTCGTGTAGTCCTTGTTGGAGTAGATGCTGGGATCGTAATCCCCGATATCGCCAAAGATGTCCACCGTGGACCCCACGTCCCGGTTGGTCACGCTGCCGTTGAAGATAGCCACAATGGGATGGTCCGGCCGGGTCATGTCATGCACGATGGTTTCACAGTTCGGACCGAACATGTCGGCAATTCCCCTTGCTTCTCCCTTGAGAAATTCCAGCATTGCGTCTTTCTTCATTCTTTCCTCCTCATGGCAGACATGAACTCCCTGCAGAATGTGTGCGCTTTCCCGCTGCAAGCAGGCATACCGCCGCAGGAATCATCAGGGAGGCAACCCCCAGGGGAACCGCGGTCTGCAGATATGCGCTGAAGCTGGAGAGGATCACCAGCAGCGCCGCAGGCAGCGTCCTGCGGTCCCGGGCAGTCAGAGCCAGACACAGGGCTTCGCCAAGATAAAAATACCTTTCGTGCATCCTTGGCAGGAAGTATACCACACAAAGGACTGTCACACATGCATAAAACAGAGTATTGTCCCGGTCCGCCTCCTCCGAGGCAAACCGGCACTGCCAGAGGATCGCGGAACCCATGGCCAGCAGGATGCCCAGAGTACCGTAGGCGTAACTGTCCAGCCCCTGGCTGTTCAGCAGCGCAAAGAACCCGGGGGATCCGTAGTTGAGCCCCGTGTAAATCCCGGTCTGGGTGGTATAAATCGACAGGATACCGCCTATGCTTTTCCCGCCCGCAAGCGCCGGAACCGCACAGACAAGCAGCGTAAGCACGAAAACCCCGATCCCCCGCAGGTCCAGTTTCCGGTGGAACCACAGCGCCGGGATCACCGGGAAGAGGAAGACCGCCTGAAGCTTGAAGGACAGGGACAGAGCAAACAGCGCCGAGGCGGCAAGCGGACGATCCTGCATGCAAGCGGAAAGAGCCAGCAGCGCGCAGGCGCAGAACAGACTGTCACACTGGGCAAACATGCTGCCATTGAGTACAAAGGTAGGAACAAGCAGCGCAGCGCCAAAGGCCATTTCCGCCCTCCCGGGCTGCGAGAGGCGCACCACGCCCCAGGCCAGCAGCACATCCCCCACAAAGCTCACCGTCTTGACGGCATACAGAGGGGAGACCGGCAGGCGGCTGATCAGGAAGAGGATGTACTGGTAAAGCACCTGGTACTCCCCCACATTCCTGCGCATGGCCCCGGAAAAGGTGTTTTCCCTGAAGATCCGGATCCAGTCCGACAGGTAGAACTCAAAATCGCCATTGGCCCGGTCCAGAAAGAGCAGCCGGGCAAACATGCCGCACAGCACCAGCGTCAGCCCCAGGCACACGTGGAAAAGGGATTCCTGCCTGCGCTCCATTTCCCTGAGGACAAACAGGCATCCCAGCGCCATGGGCAGCGCCAGCATCAGCAGCGTCAGCAGCCGTACGCCGCCCTCCCCCGCCTGCGCGAGGTGCTTGCGGGAGGCCAGCAGGACAAACAGCAGGACAACGGCGCCGCCAAGGCATTTGGGCAGGATTCCACGTGCAGGTTTGCCCAGGAACTTCCTCAGCCACTCATCCGCTGATTTCATGACGAGCCCCTTCCTTCAGCGCATCCACCAGCCGTACGGCCGTAAAGGTGGCCGCCCCGATGGCCAGCAGACTCAGCACGCTCAGGGGGAGCACCTCCAGGTTGAAGATCGCTGCCAGATAGCAGCACAAAGAGACCACCTCCAAGGCCAGGGCCGTCAGGACGCCTTCGCGGGTGTCCACCAGCGTCAGGGAGAGCATCCCTGCCATGAACAGGCTCCTTGCCGTCTGCTGGGGCAGTACCAGGGGCAGCCCGCAGCACAGCAGCAGGGCGGACAGCAGCCAGACCCGCTCCCCTTCCACGCGGGAGGTGATCAGCAGCGCCGCCACAATCAGTGCGCAGGCAAAGGCAAAGTACATGCCCATGCCGCTGAATTCCCGATAGGAGGCGATGTTCATGAGGCCGAAGACGCCTGCCGCATGGTCCGTCAGACCCGCGCCTTCATAAGTAAAGTCCTGGATCTGGACGGCATAGCGTCCAAACACCGCTTCCCATCCCTGCCCGTCCAGCAGGAAGGGGATCTGGGGGATCACATATCCCGCCAGGCCGCACAGGGGGTGCCACAGGGCGATGCGCTTCTTCATGTACAGCGGAATCATGAGCGGTGCCAGCATCAGGGCCTGCAGCCGGAAAGCGCCGGCCATACCCACCAGCAGGCATCCCCAGAATTTTCCCTCCAGCATACCCACAAGCCCCCACAGGGCCAGCGCGCAGAACAGGGCGTCAAACTCCATCCAGCATCCGCCGTTGAGGAGAGCTGTGGGCATCAGGGTGCACAGCAGCATGCCGCAGATGGATGCCACCTTTCCCGCGCCGCCCCGCAGCGCAAGGCGCAGCACCGCCATGGCCACCGCGCACTGGCAGGCAAAGTCGATGAGCTTGAGAGCGTACATCTGCGAGAAATTCTCGATACGGGAAACCAGTGCCATGACCAGCAGGTAGCCGCCGGACCAGTTGCCCTCTTGCCAGGCCATGGCCGTCAGCAGATCATAGGGCCACATGCCTTCCAGCATCGGGGTGATGACCTTGCTCATGCGTCCCGGTGCTACATCCATCATGCCCACATGGGCCAGTCCCGCCGCGCCGCAGGCAAGCGCCAGCATCAGCAGCAGCACCGTCTTTTTGCAGGGCATCACCCTCCAGGCCGTCACGCACAGCAAAAGCACGCACGCGCCGCTGACCAGAGCGCACACCATGGCCCCGCCGGCCTGGTATTTCAGGCTGGCAGCCACCGCGACATACAGTCCCGCCAGCACCGCCAGCAAAACCGTTCTCCCGGTCATTCCCAGCTCGCTGAACATGGCCGTACGGAACACGTCCGGCAGTTCTTTTCTTGTTTTGTTATCCATCATGCTTTCACCTCCGCCAGCGCGGCGTTTTTGCTGCTGCGCAGGGTATCCACCAGAGAGAAGGCCGCCAGCACCACACCCGCACCCATGAACAGCGCCGACCATTTGAGCTCCATGATCTCCTTTCCGTTCAGGGCGCCGGTATAGCAGATATAGGAGGCCATCCCAAAGAGCAGCGGCAGCGCGGCGCGCCTGCGGTTGAACAGGCACACGGTCAGCGCCAGCAGGTCCGCCATGAAGGTGTAGCGCTCATGCATCTTGGGCAGCAGATAGGGAATGCCGCCGGTCAGCACCAGCGCGGAGAGGATCACCGCCTCATCCGTCAGGGCATCCCGGTAGAGAATCAGCAGCACGCACACGCCGGCCATATAGGCAAGGGCCATCATCATGGCCATATTGGAGAACATGTTGTAGATCACGTTTTCCATGCCCTTGATGCGCGGGAAGATTTCGTAGAGCGAAGGTCCGTTCATGGTGAGGAAGTTGTAGTTTGCCGCCTGCTGCAGGTACACCGTGAGCACATGGTGCAGGGATTTTCCTCCCCACAGGGCGGGAATCATCATGACCATATAGGCCGCAGGGATCATCAGCAGGTTCCACAGCTTCACATCCCTGCGCAGCCACAGGGGCAGCAGCACCGGCAGGATAAACACCGTCTGGAACTTGAAGGACAGCGCCACACCCACCAGACCCATGCTCAGCGCACCGCGGCCCTTGAGGGCGTGGAAGAGCGCCAGCAGACAAAAACCGGAATAGATCACGTCGCACTGTCCCCAGTAGGCCCCGTTGAAGACCAGCGTGGGCAGCAGCAGGGTCATGTGGAAGGCCAGGAGCCGGTAATGGCCGGAGCGCAGCTTCAAAGAGGAAAGCTTCATGACACTGTAGGCCATGAGTCCCTCCGCCGCCATGGAGACGGCCTTGATCATGTACATCCAGGGATAGTTCTTGAGGCGTGAAATCAGCAGGAGAATATACAGGTAGGGCGGCGAGTAGTCACTGCCGATATAGGTGCCCAGACCCTGCTTGAGCGTCAGGGCCTCGTATTCCTCCAGCCATCCGGACAGGAAGATCTCATAGTCGTCGCTGACATAGTCCAGCAGCGAAATCTTGCCCAGCACCACGCAGCCGGTGATGACCGTCAGAAGCAGCCAGGTCATCACCGAGACGTTTCCCCCTTCCCTGAACTGGAAGAGCATCAGGATCAGGAAGACCACGGTAAAGCTCACCATGGCCAGGTTGTACAGGGGCTCAAAATTGAAGCTCACCGCATCATCAATGGCGGCATAGCGGGCATTTCTGGCAAAAAAGGCGAAGATCACCACGGACAGCGCCAGCAGAATCAGCCTCACCGGAAGTGTGCACTTCTTCTCCATCAGCCGCCTCAGGCCGCCTCCCACAGGTGTTTCAGTCATCCAACGTTCCTCCTTCTGACAGGCGGACAATCCGGTCCCAGGTTTCCTGCGTCACCGGAATCCCCTCCTTTTGATGTGTTTCCCTGATCTTTTGAAGATGCTGCCCCGGCAGGTGCATTTCCGGGGAACCCGGCGAGCGCCTCACCTGCTGCAGGAAGTCCATGGTCTGGCGGATGGACGCATCGATATGGTCTGCATCCAGTGCGCGCCGGTTGTCGATGGCCACAAAGATCTGACTCACGCCCCGCTCCCGGACAGCGGACGCCCCGATCTGCCGGGAGGTCCGTCCATCGCTGGCGGAGGCCACCACCAGATCGATCATCATGGACAGGGCATTGCCCTTCCACTGCGCCATGGGCAGCAGAAGCCCGCCCTCAAGGATCTCCCGGGGGTCATCCGTCGGTTCCCCCTTCCGGTCCACCCCGTAGCATCCATCCAGTTTCTGTCCCTGCTGGGCCAGGATCTCCAGCTTCCCGTAGGCGATCTGGCTGACCGCCATGTCCAGAAGCAGGCTTCCCTCCGGGCCCGGCAGTGCAATGGCAAAGGGGTTGTTTCCGGTGGAGGGTTCCAGGGCGCCATACGCGGCCAGGTTCATACAGGTATTGGTCGCACACAGCCCGATGAACCCCCTGTCCGCCATCTCCAGGGCATAGCGCCCCGCCCTCAGCCAGTGGCTGTTGTTGCGCAGGGCGCAGCATCCGATGCCGTGCTCCCCGGCCAGTTCCGCCGCGCGCCGGGCCATCTGCCGGGCAATGAGGGGCCCCACGCCGAAATCTCCGTCCCAGACCTCAAAGGCCCCCAGGGCTCCCACACGCCTTGCCTCAAGAACCGTCCGGTCCGAGATGCCGCTTTGAAGGTCATGGACAAACCTGGGAAAGCGGTTCATGCCATGGCTGTGGATGCCGTCCATGGAGTTGCCGGCGAAGATTTCCGCCATCTCGCGGGCAGGCCCCTCATCAAGGAGGCCCTGCAGGGCCCTTTGCATGGTCCGCACAGCCTCATCATATCCTACGCGGATCATCTTCCGTCCTCCTCCATCTCCCGGACCCGGATGTTCCCCAGCAGCTCCAGGACCCGTTCCCTTTTCACCGTTCCCACCCCGGGATCCTCCGCATTGGCGGCTCCGCAGGCCATGGACAGCGCCAGGACTTCCTCCTCCGATGCGCCCCTGTGCACCGCTGACAGGGCTCCGGCAAAGGCCGCGTCCCCGCTGCCCACGCTCGAGCGCAGACGCACCCGGGGCAGTTCGGCTTTCAGGGCACGGCGGGGCGTCACCAGCAGTCCGCCGTCCCCGCCCATGGAGATCACCAGCCGCTCAAAGGGCGGCATCACGCCCCGGGCGAGGCGGCACAGTTTCCCGGGATCCCGGGTCCGCTCTACGCCGGCCAGGGCGCACAGTTCCCGCTCATTGGGCTTTCCCAGCACATATCCGGGCGCGTTCAGGCTGGCCTTCAGGTACCGGTCCTGGCAGTCCACGGCGCACTGGGCTCCCTTCTCATCCGCCAGCGCGCCGATGCGCGCATACAGGTCCGCAGGTGCCCCCTGGGGCAGGGAGCCCGAGCAGGCCACCACGTCCCCGGGGCGCAGCATCCCCTCAAGGGTCTGATAAAGGCTGCGCAGATTCTCTCCGGTCACGCTGAAGCCCTGTTCGGAGATGACGGTCTCCCGCCCGCTGTCCGGGTCGATGACATTCACCGTGCTGCGCACGCTCCCCTCCACCTCCAGAAAGGTACACGGGCACCGCATGCTCATCTCCCTCCGGATGCCCTCTCCGCCCATGCCCATCCAGGCCACCAGGTGCACCTCTTCTCCCAGCTGGCTGAGCACCCGGGCCGCATTGACGCCCTTGCCGCCGGGGTAGGTTTCGGGACGCTGTCCGGGGTAATCCTCCCCGGCAGCAAAGCCCGGAATCCGAAACACCCTGTCCACGGCAGGGTTCAGGCACAGCATTACTATCATTTCAGTATACCTCGATCACGATCATATAGCCGTAGACCCAGACGGCCAACAGCAGGGAGAACAGGACAATGGCCGCCGTATAGCGTTTTCCCGTTCCCAGCACGTCCCCCAGCATCAGGGGCCAGGTGGCCATGGCATACAGGTAGCGGGGCGCCGACAGCAGCCAGGTGGGGGAAATCACCACCAGGGCATACACCAGGCTCCACGCGGCCAGGTCAAAGGGCAGATGCGGCAGCCTGAACATCATCAGCAGCAGGGTCAAAAGAATGACCACCAGCTGCGCCCCCCAGAGGAACCAGTGGTCCGTTTCCCCCGCGGTATCCATAAAGTAGTTCACGGTGTTCTCCACCGAGTTCCAGAACGTCCCGGCCTCCTGATGCCAGTTCTCCCTCTGGTAGGTCAGATAGGTAAAGGGGGCACCCGTCACCAGGACGTTGATCAGCCAGTACATCGCCAGACCCGCAAACACCATCAGGGCCTGTGCAAGGAACGCAGCCATGACCCTGGGCCGCCGCCTGCCGCAGATCTCCCGCAGCA
>OMRS01000097.1 GCA_900313545.1 uncultured Eubacteriales bacterium
CGACGGACTAACTGGCTCCCCTGTGCAAGGGAAACCCGGGACCTGCGAAGAGACAGAGAAACCCGACGGACTAATTGGCTCCCTGCGCAAGGAAAACCTGTGACCTGCGAAGAGGCAAAGGAATTCGACAGACTAACCAGTTCCCGCGCAAGGGAAACCCGGAACCTGCGAAGAGGCAGAGGAAATCGACGGACTAACTGACTTTTCCTCACAGAGAAATACGGGAGAGAATGCCGTTTACTGCCATCCACCATGGAGAATCCAGGTATGAAATGAATATTGCCCTGTGAAATTCCATCCTTTTTTGTGCTTTGGGCGGCATCGGCCCCGGCCGTTTCATCTGTTATTCGTTATCGCTCATTTTCGAGGGCATTCAAAATCATGTCGATATATTCACCCGTGTTTGTCTGAATTGTAAATCCCTTACACCTGAAAACCAGTCCGGTCACCCTCTCCCACAGCTCCCGATGGGGATGAGGATGAGGATTCAGGACATGCGTTCCCTCAGGTGCGCCTCAAACTCCGGCGTCCTGCTCCAGTATCTGATCCCCCAGTTTTCAAAGCTCCACTCGTCCATGTAGGCGTTGCATTCGTAATCCACATACCACAGCAGCCCGTCCCGCACCACGAAATTGGTCGGGAAATAGTCAATGTTCAGTCCCGCTTTTTTCGCCGCTTCCGCCATTTCGCGCACCTGCGGAAGAAACGGCTCCGCCGGGACCCCGTCCCTGACCAGATCAAAAACCGTCGGTCCCTCGATGTACTCCTTGACAATCCGTTCAGCCTCCGGATCGATGGCCAGCATCTGCGGCATGCGGATTCCCAGCGCCTTGAGGCATTCATAATCCCGCTTCTCCGCTTCGATCTTGTTGCCGAAAGTGTAATAATCACACGGCTCGTGATGAATCTGTTTCACGACCGCCTGCCGCCCGCTGCAATCCGCCAGGTACGCATATCCGCCCTTCCCATGTCCCAGCAGTCTGAGAATACGGTAGGTTTTCCCGCAGATATTCACAAGTTCATCCAGTTTCTTTTCCTGCATCATTTTCACTCCCCCGGATATCCTGATCAGGGAATCCTTTTTCTTGCCTTCTGCCCCGGGCTGAAGCGTCGCACGCTGCCCGTTCGGGAGATTCAGGAAGCAATCCCGCGCTCTTTGGCCCGTTTTCCCGCGGGCCGGCGTTTTCCGCTTTCCCTGTGCGCCCGTGGGCACGGTCCCGCCTTCAGGGAATCCCGTCAGGCCGGTCCTCATGGGACATCCCGCGGCACCTCATTTTCAGGAATCGCGTGTCAGCGGTTTCTTCCGGACAGGCGCGCCGCTATCGTCCCTCCGGAACCGGATGCTCCGCCTGAAACGCGCTTCACGTCAGAGTCCCGTCTTTTCCAGCAGCTTCCACAAAGGGACGTTCCCCCGCATCGCATTCAGCGCAAACCCTGTGTGCGCCATCCCGGAACGCCTGCGTGTTCGGTCCTGGCCTCACAGCCCTTCCGCCCAAAGCATCCGCTCATGATACCGCCATCTCCGCCTCGAAATCCCGGTTTCCCCATCAGATATTCCCGATCACCCTTCCGGATTCCGTCAGCGCAGCGGCATGGCATTCCTCCGGGCCGATGCAGGGGCCTGGTGCTCCCTGCTGCTATGGGACATGATACCCGGAACGCCTTCAAACCCGTCATCCTTCAGCCGGAACAGGAATTCAAACAAATCCGCCGCATGGATTCCCTGATGGGCCTCAAACGCAGTTGCCCGGTCCGGGGCTCCTGCATGGTCTTCTCCCCACCCCGATGATGATCCATCCACCGACGGCTACGGGCAGGGGCATCCTCCGCGCGGCCCCAGGAAGCTCCATGAGCATCCAGCCGGGACAACTCAGGCCTGCCGGCTGCAAATGCGCTGGGCAGGCTTCTGTCCTCCCCCGTGCGCCTTCGCCCTCCTGTATGCTGAAGCCGCGGCGAAAACCGGCGGAATCTCCCATTGCCCCTCCGCTCAGGACGGGCCCCTTTCTCATGTGCACCCTCCTGAGGGTCCGGCCTTCCCGGCAGCCTGAACGGCTCCGTTTGCCTGCTTCCCGCTCCCGTTTTTGCGGTCCGGCAAACAGCCGGCCCGGCAGCTTCAGCCTGTCCCCGGGCCGGAACTGCCGGTCGAAGGCCCCCGCGTCCAGATCGCCCGCATCGCAGTCCCGGGGAGTCGGGTACACACCGGTACCCCGTCAAGCTGTCCCGGGATCAGTTCCCCGCACAGGAAGAAGGAATCCTCCGCATCCTCCGGCAGGTCGTAAAGCGGAGACCGGGCTTCCGTGCGGGTTCAAAGCCGCAGTGGCTGCAGAAGGCGGTGCTGCCCTCAAACAGCACCGCGCCGGATCCCATGGCCTGCGCCTTTTCCAGGCTGTGGCCCGTCAGCTTCTTCCCGCAGCCCCGGCGCTTCAGTCCCGGAAGGGTGCCGGCGGGGCCCGTGGTCAGCACCGGGATGTCCCGCAGCACGGGCATCACATCATGCCCGCTGCATGTTCCGGAAGGATTCGCGGATCAGGCTTTCCGTTTCCCGGCAATCCCCCTGGTCTCCGGGCCGGATAATGTCATCCTCCGGCCCAGTCAGTCCTCTTCCTTTCTGTTCTCCAGCCGGTTTTTCCGGATGGTCTCGTTGATCTGTTCCGCGGTCTTCGCATCCAGTCCGTAATCCGCCAGGTGCCACACCACCTTCGCCAGCAGGATGAAGCCCGCATAGATCACAATGTCACGTCCGCCGGACCAGAACCCCCAGTGGTGCGCCAGCGGCAGGAGCACCGCTTCCAGCAGGAGCAGGTGCAGCACGGTCCGCCCCCACCAGGCCTTCCCCGACAGCTCCTCCTTTGAATAGCAGGCCGCCGTCAGCGCCAGGGCGATCAGCGCGAACACCATGATGCGCCCAAAGTACGGGACCACCGGCAGGACGGAGGACGGATTGAACAGCAGACACATGAAAAACGTGCACAGCATGATGATCCCGTAGACGATCACGTAGCGCCGCACCCAGAGCGTGATGTTTTTCATGGTTCCTGCACCCCCAGCTTCCGTTTGAGATCCGCCACATACTTTCTGGAGACGATGACCTTTTCCCCGTTGGACAGCACCGCTTCAAACCTGCCCGACAGGGAAGGACGGACATAATCGATCTTCTCCGCGTTCAGGATCATGGACTTGCTGCAGCGGAACAGCGAGCTGCCCGCGCACAGCCGTTCAAACTCATACAGCTTCTCCTTCACCCCGAAGACCTCCGCCCGTGTGTAGACAAAGGAGCGGTCGTCAACCACCTCGAAGTAGAAAACCTCCGACAGTCTGAGCCGGTGCAGCTCACCCTCCCGGCACACACAGACCGTCCGTTGTCCGGAGGCGGCCTCTGTCACGCTCCCGACCCAGTCGGCGAACGGATCATGACAGCGCACAACCAGCTCTTCCTCGCGCTCCCGTCCGATCCGTTCTACGGTTACCCTCATGGCGCCACCTCCGTCGTCCATTGTACATTTCCCCGCGCACCTGTCCACACTCCCTTCTGCGACATGCAGAAAATGCCGGGCAAGATGCACCCCCTGCTCTGTGCCTGTTTTTCGCCCTGCGGGCCCGGCCGCTTCGTCCCCAGGTGCCTGGCCGCTTTCATCCCGGACGCCGCGGCCCACACAATCCGCATGCAGGCGCGGGCCGGTGGACATGACGAACCCCTCCGGCCCCCGCGGGGCGAAGGGTGTTTTGCACATCTGCTTCGCCGGAATCTTTTCCGCAACCGGGGCCTGGTCTGCTCCCCCGACGCTTTTCCCGTCGAAGCGCCTGAAGACGTGACCGTTTTCTTCCTGCCGCCCTGTACCGCCCCACATAGGGACAGGGCGGCCCGTTCCCCGGCCGGTCCGTTTCCCGGCGGTGAACCGGGATGCCCTCCGGGGGCTTTGAAACGCCTGACCGCCTTCCGCCGGCGCTCCTCATGGAAAGCGTGTGAAGGGGACGGCCGTATCCGGCACGTCCGTCTGCCTTTCCTCCCTTTCCAGGCCTTCC
Organism: uncultured Eubacteriales bacterium; assembly: GCA_900313545.1. Next base: position 4,024 of record OMRS01000097.1, read on the forward strand.
CGGCAGACCGCACCGCAGATCTTCCCGATGTCCGCGGTCTTGCAGCACAATTCACCCGGCCCGTGTCCGGCGGCTCCGCGCCCCGGTCCGCGCTGTCAATGACCCCGGGGTTGGGGCCGATCATATGCCCCACCGTCCCTTCCGTCCAGCCGTACCCCGGCCCCCGCAGTCCGGACCGGCCGTTTCCTGCGGCCAGCCCGTCCCGGAACGCCCCGATCGTTTCGTACCGCAGCCCGTGCCGGTTCCAGCAAACAGCGCAGCAAGCTCCTTTCCGCCAAAGTGCAGATCCTTCGCCGATCCGCTCAGTGTCCCCGGTTGGAACCTTTGCCGGGCAATCCCTGCAGGTGGATAAGTGGATGCGAAATCCGGGAAATCCCCACGGAAAGCTTCCGGATAATGATTGCAGCACCATCCCGTTTGTGATACAGTCAGGCGAATCAGAAACGGGGAACGCTGCAGCATGCAGGCGGATCAGGGAAAGCCGCGTCAGATGCGCTTCATGAACGGATGGTCAGCCGCTGCGAAACGCCGGCCGGGGCGGCCCGCAGGTCCCCGGTCCTTTTCTTTTCGGCCTTTGGGTCCCCACTCTTTGGAGGTCCGTCCGGCGGGGGCACCCTTCCGACCTGCAGCGTATCCGCAGGGCACGGTCTCCCTCATTCCGGTTCCATGTCCGGCAGGACAGATACGCAGATGCGCGGCCGGAGGGTTCCCGCCCCCATCCGGGCCGCTGCAGGTCCCCCGAAAACCGGTTTCCGGAGGGGAAAACCGCATCAGGGAAGCCCTGACCCTGCGCACACAGACATCCGAAAGAAGGAAGGAAACTCATCATGCTCCTGTGGATCATCGCGGCGGCGGCCGCCTATTTCATCAAGGGGTTATGCGGCTTTGCCAACACCCTGGTCTTTACGTCCATTCTGAGCTTCAGCTCCTCCAATGCGGGCATTTCACCCGTCGACCTGCTGCTTGGCTATCCGTCAAACCTCATCCTCGCATGGAAGATGCGCAGAAGCCTGGACCCCCGGATCTGTCTTCCTCTGGCGGCAATGGTCCTGGCGGGGTGCGTTCCCGGCGCGCTTTTGCTCAAAAACGCGGATGTAGGGGCCGTCAAACTGCTGTTCGGGGGGATCGTCGCCGCCCTTGGCGCACAGATGTTTGCAGAAGAAACCCGCCGGAGGCCGCTTCGTTCCTCCGGGCCGGCACTGGTCATCATCGGCGTGACCGCGGGATTGTTATGCGGTCTCTTTGGCGTGGGGGCCCTGCTGGCGGCTTACGTCAGCAGGGTCGCAAAGACCGGCAGCGCCTTCAAGGCAAACATCAGCGCGGTGTTTATCGCGGAAAACACCTTCCGGATCATTCTGTACAGCGTCCTGGGCCTGCTCACGCCGGACACGCTGAAATCCGCGCTTCTGCTCATGCCCTTTGCGCTGTCCGGTCTTGCCGCCGGCATCCGCTGCAGCAGACATATCAACGAAGGCCGCGTACGGAAGCTGACCTCAGGAATGCTCTTTCTGTCCGGGGTTTCACTGATCCTGGCAAATCTGTCACCGGCCGGGCGCATCTGACGCGGCACGTGCCGGAGCAGGACCGACGCGGGGCGTTCCGCCCGCGCTGCGGGGCCGGAAATTTGCAGGGCGGATGCATGGAAGCGGGTCCTCCGCCCTTTGGGCATGCGCTCCCCCGCCGCCTTCGGCGGTGAGGCCTTCGCGCCTTTGGTGCAGGCGGCGAACATCCGGCCCTTCAGCCTCTGCCCCGCCGCAGCCTTTTCCGTTCCGCCCTCCTTAATAACAGGTGCCTGTCACTCTCACCACAGCGTCAATGTGGTTGGGGTGACAGGCACCGTGTTTTTCCGGGCGAAGCATCGGCCCCGGGGGGAGGAAAGCCCTGGCGGGTTCCCCGGTTTCGTTCATGCCGCCGGGCTGCCCGCCGGCCGGATGGCTGAATTCAGCCCCTATTGTCCGGCAATCACGCTTTTGATGATGCGCGCCTCAAAATCTTCCGCAGGGAGAGGACGGGCGAAATAATAGCCCTGCACCAGATCGCAGCCCATTTTTTTCAGCAGCTGCACCTGCGTGATGGTTTCCACGCCTTCCGCGATGACCGGGATTTTCAGATTGCTGCCGATGTTGAGGATCAGCTCCACCAGCTGGATATCCTTTTCGTTCTGCTCGATGTTCTTCACAAAAGCCATGTCCATCTTCAGAACATCGATGGGAATGGAGGACAGCATGTTCAGCGAGGAGTACCCGGAGCCGAAATCATCCATCTCGATCTTGTAGCCCTTGGCCCGAAGCCGCTGGATCACGCTGCCCAGCTGCTCGGCATCCTCGGTATAGGCGGATTCCGTCACCTCCAGATGGAGGTACTGCGGATGCAGGGAATAAGCCTTCATCATATCGTCCAGCG
>OMRS01000224.1 GCA_900313545.1 uncultured Eubacteriales bacterium
GAATGAGAAAAACATGTCCGGCAAGGACGCCATCCGCAGGATTGCCGCCATCTGCAGGGAGCAGGGCATTGAGCTGGTGCTCACGGCCATTCCCAGTCCCGCCACCGAGCAGGAGCAGAAGGACATCAATTCCGTCGTGCTGCTGGCCGAGGAGCTGAATGTACCCTTCATCAACATGTTTGATGTCCCGGGGCTGGTGGACATGGACAACGATCTCTATGACGGCTTTTCTCACCTCAACCCCGACGGCGCCGTGAAGGTGACCCGGTATCTTGGCAACTGGCTGCGGGAAAACACCGACCTGCCGGACCGCAGGGGAGAGGCGGCCTATGCCAACTGGGAGAACATCGTCCGGGAGTTTGAGGATTATTTCCGGGATCACTGGCAGGCGCAGAGCCTGCTGACCGGAGAGGATGTCCTGATCAAGTAAACAATCCGGAGCGAAGCGGGCACAGACTGCTTCGCTTCTTTTGTCGCCGCAGCTGGGCGGAGAAAAGGAGGACAAGGTGAAGATGTATCTGGTGGGCGCATGCCGCAGCGCCATTGGAAAAATGACCGGCAGTCTGTATGGACAGGATCCCGTGGACATCGCGTCCCAGGTGATCCGGGGCGGGTTCCCGGAGGCGCTGCTTCAGAAGGTGGATGCGGTGGTGCTGGGGAATGCGGTCGGCGCGGGTCTGGGGCAGAACATCGCCAGGCAGATCGCCCTGGCGTCCGGGATTCCCCGGGAGGTGCCGTCCTATACCGTGGGCATGGTATGCGGCTCGGGCATGCAGGCCATCCGCAGCGCCATGGGCGAAGTGCGGGACGGGGCGGAGCTGGTGCTGTGCGGGGGCATCGAGTGGATGTCCGGCATTCCCTTTGCCCTGGATGCCTCCCTGCGGGGCGGGCACAGGATGGGCAGCATGGAAATGACGGACCTGATGATCCGCGACGGACTGACGGACGCGGGCAGCGGGGTGCACATGGGCATCACCGCGGAGAATGTGGCCCGGCGTCTGGGAATCTCCCGGGAGGAGCAGGACGACTATGCCCATGCCGCCCAGCAGCGGGCGATCGCGGCGGTGGACGGCGGCGCGTTCCGGGAGGAAATCGTGCCGGTGACCCTGAAGCTGCCCAAGGGGAAGACGTCGGTGTTTGATACCGACGAACAGATCAACCGAAGCAGTACCCGGGAAAAGCTGGCAACCCTGCGCCCGGCGTTCCTGCGGGACGGCACCGGCACGGTGACGGCGGGAAACGCCTCCGGGATCAATGACGGGTGCGCCTTCCTTCTGCTTGCCGGTGAGAATCTGTGCCGGCGGGAGGGGCTGCCCATGGACATGGAGGTGGTCTGCGGCACCGCTGCGGGCGTCGATCCCCTGGAGATGGGACTGGGGCCGGTGGCCGCCATCCGGCGCCTGCTGGCGAAAACCGGCGTTTCCCTGGAGGAGGTCGGCGCGCTGGAGCTCAATGAGGCATTTGCGGCCCAGGCGCTGGGATGTCTGCACCTGCTTTCCCGGGAACACGGGGTGGACATGAAGAAGCTGCTGGAGCGCACCAATCCGCTGGGATCGGGAATCGGCCTTGGACATCCCCTGGGGGCCAGCGGGGCCCGCATTGTGGTGACACTGTGCCACCGCATGAGGCGGGGGGACATTTCCCTGGGTCTGGCCTCTTTGTGCATCGGGGGAGGGCAGGGCGAGGCGCTGCTGCTCCGCCATGCGTCCCGGGCGGCAAACCCGGTTCACAAAAACTGAAAAAAGGAATATAATACGTCGCGATCAATCAAACGGAGGTTGCTTTTGAACATGGAAAGAACATATGCAGCAGAGGTCCGGGGTGCAGAGGATATTCTGGTCCGGGGCTTTGTGGAGAACATCCGCAACAAGCGCAAGATGGCGTTTATCGTGCTCAAGGATATCACCGGCAAGGTGCAGGTCACGGTGGAAAAGGGAGAAAACGAAGCTCTGGATGCCGCTGTGGACAGCATCACCCTGGATTCGGTCATCAGTGTTCGGGGCAAGGCGGTGGAGAACGAGTACGTCAAGATGGGCGGCGTGGAAGTGCTGGCCCGTGAAATCGTGCTGGAGAGCGTGGCAGCGCCCCTGCCCATTGACCGGGAGGAAGGCAAGGGACACGAGAAGAGCTCCATCGACCAGCGCATCGATTACCGCTGGATCGATCTGCGGACAGAGCGCAACCAGCTGCTCTTTAAGGTGCAGACCGTGCTGGTGGGTGCCATGCGGGAGTACCTGCTGGGACAGCGGTTCATGGAGATTCATACGCCCAAGCTCATCGGAGCGGCCAGCGAGAGCGGCGCGGATGTGTTTGAGGTGAAGTATTTTGACCGGAAAGCGTATCTGGCCCAGAGCCCGCAGTTCTACAAGCAGATGGCCATGGCGGCCGGTTTCGAACGGATTTTTGAGGTGGGACCGGTATTCCGCGCCGAAAAGAGCTTTACCAACAAGCACACCACCGAGTTCACGGGCTTTGACCTGGAATTCTCCTACATCGATTCCTTCCGTGATGTGATGAAGCTGGAGGAGGGACTGCTGACCTTTGCTCTTGGACGGGTGAAGGAAGCCTGCGGCGAGGACATCAAGCGGGTCTTTGGCGAGGCACAGGAGGTGATCGTGCCTGACAAGCCCTTCCCCATCGTCAAGCTGGCAGAGCTGTATGCGGGACTGGAGGAGGACTACGGCTACAAGGTGCCCGAGGAGGAGAAGGGCGACCTGACCACCGAAGCGGAGCACCTGTCCTATGACTGGACCCGCAAACACTTTGACAGCGAGTTCCTGTTCGTGACGGACTACAGTGCCGAAAAGCGCGCGTTCTACCATATGCGCGACGAGAACGGCATTCCTCAGGGATATGACCTGATCTGGAGGGGCTGTGAGATTACCACCGGTGCCCAGCGTGAGCACCGCTATGACATCCTGAAGGCCCAGTGCGACGAGAAGGGGCTGACCGATGACGTCAGATTCTATCTCGAGTTCTTCAAGTACGGCTGCCCGCCCCACGGCGGATTCGGCCTGGGCGTGGATCGTCTGACCATGCTGCTGCTGGGCCTGACCATCAAGGAGGCCATGTTCATCTTCAGAGGTCCCAACCGCCTTAACCCATGATTTTCTATTGGAGCCGGAATTCGGCTCCTTTTTTTCTGCGCTGCAGCCCCTCAAAACGGACCTGCAGGAAAAAAGCGGGAAACCCGGGGAATGCAGCCCGCGCCTGGGGGACAGGACAGCGGAAGCGCTTTGCCGCCGGAAATGGATCTGGCAGAAAAGCGTCGGCAGGGCACAGTGCCGGGAAAAGGAAGCTTGCCCCTCAGGGAGAGGCGGCAGTCCACCTCCGGGGGAGGGGAGAGGGAATCCGTTCCGGTACGTGGAATGACACAGGGGACACGGCAGCATGCGGTAATGCCCGCGCAAAATGGAAAGACCCCGCTGATGGGTGCAGGCCGCCTCTGAAACAGGGGGGTATGGATGCGAAAACAATCCGGGGATTTCCCTGGTGCATCCGGAGATCACCCTGAGAAAATGGCCCCTGGAGGCCGGAAATCGGAGTCTTTCAAAAAAGTTGAAAAAACTTTTTGGGGGGTATCGTTCGGAAAATCCGGGGAATCCGGCCGGCAATCCGGGATCCGGAACCTGACCAAACGGGAAAAACACGAACAATCCTGGAGGACTGCGGGTAAAAGGTTCAATTCAGCATGGGACAGGCTGAAAAAAGGGTGTTGACAGCCTGAGGGATCGATGATAAACTGCGCAAGCTGTCGGCGGGAAACGCACGACACGATCCTTGAAAACGATACAGAA
>OMRS01000223.1 GCA_900313545.1 uncultured Eubacteriales bacterium
GCCTCCGGTCAGGATGAGGCAAGGGCGGTCTGGTATCATGTCCGCAGTGCCCGCACCGGGGCGGAGGGCATTGTCCCCGCCTCAACCATTCAGGAAATCAGCAAGGGCGAATATGACTGGGTGGTGGACGGGCTCCGCATTGAGAATGAGAACGTGACAGCCGGCGCGGCGGTTCAGGACACCCAGGCGGCGCCTGCGGCGGCTTCCGCGGAGGCGGCAGCCTATGCCATGCCCGCAGGGGAGTCCCTCGTGCTCTACAACGGCATCAACGGGCAGGAGATCGGGGCCCTGCAGAAGAGCGACGTGCTGGAGGTGCTTGAGTCCGGCGCGGATGCGTCCGGTGCGCTCTGGCTGCATATCCGCAGTGCCCGCACCGGTGAGGAGGGCATCGTTCCCGCCTCCACCGTCCGGGAAATCACCCGGGAAGACTATGATCTGGCTGTTGCAGGATTCCGCGCCCAGGGCCAGAGTGCGGAAAGCGCGGTTCCGGAGAACCCCGTGCAGGACGGCAGCGCATCTTCGGCCGGAGCTAAAGCGCCGGAGTATGCCAAACCTGCAGGGGAGTCCCTTGTGCTCTACAACGGCATCAACGGGCAGGAGATCGGGGCCCTGCAGAAGGACGATGTGCTGGAGGTGCTTGAGTCCGGGTCGGATGCCTCCGGCGCGCTCTGGCTGCATATCCGCAGCGCCCGGACCCTTGAGGAGGGCATCGTTCCCGCCTCCAGCGTGAAGGAAATCGGCAAGTCCGAGTATGACTGGAATGCGGATGGCTTCCGGATTCAAAGGGAAAGCCAGCTTCAGGCCCAGGGCGGGACGGCGCCCAACGTGCTGCCCGGAAGCGAGGCGGTCGCGGGCGGCCTGCCGCAGGGAGATGCCGCGGCGAATGCCCAGGGCGACGCGGCTGCGCCTGGTGCCACGCAGGATGTGGACAGCACCGAAAAGAAGGATGAAAGCGCCGATGCAAAGGGCGGGGAGGAGACAGAGAGCGGTTCCTCTCCGCTGAGCGGGGAAACCCAGCTGCGCTATGCCGTCACGGACAATGGCAGGAGCGGAAGCAACCTGCGCCGCGACATGAATTCAAAGGGTGAAATCCTGGAGACCCTGGGCAATGGCGAACTGATGCAGGTCGGCGCCTCCAAAAAGGACAAGGAGGGCAATATCTGGTATCCGGTCCGCCACCTGTCCAGCGGCGTGGAAGGGTACATGCGGGATTATCTGCTGCGGCTGCTGACGGATGAGCAGGCGGCGGCCTTCCTGGATGAGGAGAAAGACGGGGACGTTCAGACGGACAGCGCGCTGCTGGCCATGGGCGTACAGCCCGGAGCGGAGGACATCGGCATCGTGATGAGCCCTGTTGCCTCCCGCTACGGCATGACGAAGGATCCCGGGACGGGCATCGTGCTGATCCTCTATCCCTCCGCGGTGGAGGAGATTCCCGCCAACGGCGCCATCGTGCAGATTTCCAAGGCCACCCCGGTGATCATCACCGGAGAGGAGACGGATGCCGCCGGGCAGACATGGTTTGCCGTGCAGAGCATGGAAACCGGGGAAACCGGCTACCTGAAGGCATCGGATGTGGAGGAAGTGACCCGTGAGGTGGCAGAGTCAGCCGTGGAAGTCCCGGAGATCACTCCGGTCCCGCCGGTGACCACGCCGTCCCCGGAGCCCACGCCCACCCCCGAGGCGACGGCGGAGCCCACGAATGCCCCCACCCCGACCCCGGAACCCACGCCGACGCCTGAACCTCTCGAGCTGACGCTGGGAGACGTGTATCACTACGGGCGCAACACCGGCAGACAGGTGAACCTGCGCAAGGCCGCCAAGAGCAATGCATCCGTGGTGGGACGCCTTGAGGCCGGGACCGTCCTGTGGGTCATGGAGTGCCTCAATCCGGATCCCGACAAGGGCTGGTGCCATGTGCGCTGCGAGAAGGGAGAAGGATATATCAAGTCGGGATTCGTTCAGCTGATGGCCGCCGAAGAGGAAGCGCTGTATATCGCTGAGCTGGATGATCCGGAGACGCCGCCGGAGGGCAAGATCCCCAGCGGCGCCGGAGTGAAGCTGGAAAGCGTCACCGACCATCCTGAAAATTCGGGCGAGCCCACGGCGTCCCCGGAGGCAACGACCACGCCGCCGGAGGAAACGGCCTCTCCCGAAGTGAGCGCGGAACCCACCGCGGGACCCACCGCGACGCCCACGCCGACCCCCACGCCAACCCCCAGCCCGACGCCGGAGGAGACCGCCACCCCGACTCCCAGCCCGACGCCTGTGGCGGCGCCCACAGCCAGGCCCGTGGAGATGGATGTCTATGCCCGGGTGCTGAGCAACGGCACGCCCCTGCGGGGCAACCCGGATTCAAACGCGTATCTGCAGAACATCCTGGACGCTGAGACGGTGGTCCATCTGTTCCAAAGGCAGACGGGCGCGGACGGCATGACCTGGTACCTGGCCCAGTATGTGGGCCAGTGGGGCTTTATCCGCGCGGACCTTCTGCGCGAGATGGGCCCGCAGGAGCAGGCGGATTACCTGGCGACACTGGAACTGGCCAATGCGACGCCGACCCCGCTGCCCCAGGTGACCCCGGAGCCCTACGGCCTTGAAGCCACCAGCGCCTATGCCAAGCTGATCAGCGACAGCGTCAATCTGCGGCTGACCCCGGCACAGAGCGGAACCTCCCTCGATCGGATTCCCATCAACACGCTGCTGCTTGTGACCGGTACGGAGAGCGACGGAAACTATACCTGGTATCAGGTGAACTATAACGGCAGAGACGGCTATATCCGCAGCGACATGGCCCAGATGCTCACCATCGGGCAGCTGCAGGATTATCTGGCGGAGCAGCAGATGAAGACGGTGGCCTCCGCCAATACCTCCGGCTCCTCCGGAACCCCGTCGCAGGCCAACAGCGGCAACAACGTTTCCTACACCATCAAGGGAACGCCGCTGCAGGATCTGCTGCCCGTGGAGGACAGCTGGAGCAGCAATACAGGGAATACCGCCCCTGCGGCGGCCATCACCCAGAGCGGCACGTCCTCCGCTGCGGGCGCCAAACCGGAAGTCAGCACGACCCCGGCGGTTCCCATGGTGGAGAATCCCGCGGCACTCCTCTCCAGCAGCGGCACCCTGAAGGTGTACAACGTTCCCTCACTGACCCGTACCGGATCCTTTACGGTTTACGGAACCACCACGGCTTACGGTCAGGTCAGGGCGGAGGCCATCTATGATGCTCCGGCGGCCGCAGGCGGGCAGAGCGCGCAGCTCGGATGGATCCCCGTCGCCCTGGCGGAGAGCGCCTCGGTCGTCCGCAGACAGGTCGGTACGGCAATGGCCGGCGCGGACGGCAGCTATACCATGGATATTACGCTTCCGGAACCGGGAGAGTGTGAACTGGAGATTTCCTCCGGCAACAGCTATGCCCGCTATTCCGTGACCTATGATGACGGCACCACTCCCCTGCCGTCCATGGCTCCTGAAAACACGCTGGAGCCGCTGCCCTCGGCCGCGCCGGTTTCAGGCGGCGGCGGATTCCCGTGGCTGCCCGTGATTCTCATCGCCCTGGTGGTGCTGGGCATTGCGGCGGGCGTCGGCATCTACTTCGTGCGCAAACGATCCATGGAGGATGAGTACGAAACGGATGAGGACGACGAGGACGACGATGACAGCGATGACAGCGGGGACGGAAGAAACGAAGAGGCGAACCCCGGCTCCTACGACTCCGTATGGGGGGATGAGGGTGACGCCGACAGCCGCCCGGGGGAGACTGACCTTCCCGCATATATGCGCACCAGGAACCAGTGGTCCAGAAAGGAAGAGGAGGACTCCTGGCTGCCGGAGGCGCCGGATATCCCCGACGGTCCGGCTGTCAGCGACGAACAGGAAATGCCCGAAGAGCCCGAACCGCCCAGGGCACCGGAGAAACCCGAAGCCCCTGAGGAGCCCCAGGAGGAAAATGCCCCTGTGCGCCGCAGGAGAAGGCGGAACAATGAAGACAATGCCTGACGGATGACCCTTGTGCCGGCTGCAGATCCTTCTGCAGCCGGCATTTTCTGCAGCCGATGCGTTTTCGCGGGGACAATCTCCGTAACGGTGACGCCTGTGCAGACCCCGCAGGGGCGACAAAAGACCGAAGCCGGCCGCCAACCCCCGACGGGTGCCGGCTGGCTCCTCTTTTCTGACTGCGGACAGATCCTGGCGCCGAGGGGCAGCTGCTGAGCACGGACTGCCGGTGCGGGGAAACGAATGAGCATTTTTATGCGGAAATATGTTGAAGTCCGGCGGAGTCCCGGCTATAGTATACTCAGTTTCAGATTGGTTATTCTTCAATCTGTAAGGAAGCACTTCCGAGTGGATATTGAAGAGAATCAGGCTGAGTATCCTCTGCAGGATGTGATGAAGCCCGGGTGACCCTGATCCCAGGCTGCCGTGGAAGGAGCAAAGGAGGTTTTCCTTTGGAATTTTTGAAAACCCATCAGCTGAATATCATGCTGTTTATGAGCGGCATCTGCTGTGTTCTGGTGATTCTGACCCTGATGATGAAGACGCTGTCGCCCAAAGGACGGCACTTCCTCGCGGGCCTGGAGGCGGGGTCCATGTTCCTGCTGATTTTTGACCGCTATGCCTATCTTTACCGGGGCAACCCGAGCGAGCTTGGCTTCTGGATGGTCCGGATCAGCAACTTCATGGTGTTTTTTCTGACGCTGTATGTGCTGCACTGCGTCTCGATGTATGTGATGGACCTGCTGCGCCGAAACAACGTTGAGGATGCCATGCCCAGGCGCATGCTGTATCTGTGCGAAGCCCTTTTTTTCATCGGCGTCGTCATGCTTGTGATCTCCCAGTTTACCGGACTGTACTATACCTTTGACGAAGGCAACAACTATCATCGCTCGCCGGGCTTCGTCCTGTGCTATATCATTCCGATTCTGATCATGGCGGTGCAGATTCTGCTCGTCATGCGCTACCGCAGGGAGCTGGGCGACCGGGTTGCCATTCCGCTGATACTGTTCAGCGCGGTCCCGATTGCAGCCGCGATACTGCAGATCTTTTCCTATGGCCTGTCCCTGATCAACATGTCCATGGTGGGAATGTCGATCGTTCTGTACCTCCTCGTGCTTGTCGACGTGAACGAAACGCTGAGTAAGGCCCAGCGGCATGAAATCGAGCTGTACAAGCGGGAAAAAGAAACAGAACATGACATGTTCGAACAGACCGCGGAGGCGCTGACCAGTGCCATCGACGCGAAGGACAAATACACCCACGGGCATTCCAGCCGGGTCGCGGAATATTCACAGCAGATTGCGCGCGAGGCGGGAAAGACGGACGAGGAGTGCGAGCAGATCTATTTTGCGGCGCTTCTGCACGATGTGGGCAAGATCGGCATCCATGACCGAATCATCAACAAGGACGGCAAGCTGACGGACGAGGAGTTCGCCGAGATCAAGATGCATCCCGTTTACGGCAACCAGATTCTTTCCCGGATTCAGCAGCAGCCCTATCTCAGCATCGGCGCCCACTACCATCACGAACGCTTTGACGGAAGAGGCTATCCCGAAAGACTCAAAGGCGAGGATATTCCCGAGATTGCCCGCATCATCGCCGTGGCGGACGCCTACGACGCCATGACTTCCAAGCGGAGCTACCGCGATCCCATCCCCCAGATGCAGGTCCGGGAGGAGCTGGTCAAAGGAATGGGAACGCAGTTTGATCCGAAGTTTGCGAAGATCATGATGCATCTGCTTGACCTGGACACCGAATACCGCATGCAGGAGAGGGAAGAGTGCGACGACGCGTCGTTCAAAACAAGCCTTGACTGTGTCAGCATCGGCAACGAGTGCTCCATGGGAATCCACATTTCCGACCAGACCGTGCGCATCCGTCTGTACAGCAGGCCCATGAACGGCTTTGGCAGGGACAGCCTGCCCAGTCTGGTGCTGTTTGACTCGCTGGACGGGCGGATGCACAGTACCGAGGCGAAGAAAAAGGACCTGATGTACCTGGAATACGCCCAGGTACGCCTTGACGGGCGAACCATCCGCGGTGCCGCGCGGAAGATGGTCTCGGAGACCTTCCCGCGCAGGGAGCTCCCGCGCGAGGACGGCGGGGGACATGCGCATTCCAACATGGTCCGCTACGATATTGAGGCGGTACGCAGCAGCGATCATCTGATGCTGAAGATTTCCGATGCGGAAAAGATGTGCCAGATTATCACGGCCCTTCCGGACAGCACGCACTTCTCCTATCTTGCCATCACCGGCGAGCACTGCATCATCCGCGGCATCGGATTTACGACGGATGAGACAAAGATCGCCCCTGACACCATTCCGCGCATCGCCGAGGAAATCAGCTTTATCCGCGGCTGCCCCGAGGGGGACATCCCCAATATCCAGATTGACGGCTGGCGCACGGCGTCGACTTCGGGCGTTCCGATCCTGAATGAAATGAAGCTGCGCTTCCACGCTGTCAGCCTGCCGTTTGCACGTCTGGTGTGGCACTGCCCCTACGTCTGCATCTTCACGTCGGAGAACGGTGAGGTCAGCGGTGACGGCTTCCGGGAATTCGTCCTGGTTCGCCTGGACGGGGAAAACTGGGAATCGGATGCCCAGGCGGAGAACAACATGATCATCAACCGCTCATCGGAGTTCCCGGGCTGGAACGAGTGGAAGGCTGCCTTCAAGCGGGGCCTTGACTGCGAGGTGAGCATCCGCCGCGAGGGCCGGGAGATCACCGTGATCACGGAGAACCTCGGTGTCTCCATCAGGTCCGTCACCCGCATCCGTGATGATGTGGAAAACGTCTACGTCGCCCTGACCGGAGACGAATGCACGATTACGGACATCCACGTGGAGTCGAAATAGCCTCCGGGTCTGCCGCAGCTCCAAAGGGCGGGGAAGATGACGGGACATCCGGGGCAGGGATGCAGGCAAGGCCCGGAAGTGAAGGCCCCCTCCCTGCGGCGGCCGGAGACAGGGACAAAAGGCTCCCGGCTCCCCGCGGTAAATGACAGATTGTTCGACCTGTGAACATGCAGCTTTTCAATCAGCATGTTCTTGCCAGGAAACGGGCCGCAGATCCGCATTGGATTTGCGGCCCGTTTCCTGATTCCCTGGAGAATCGCTGAATGTCCGGTTTTTGGCCGAATCCGGAATCGTATTCATCATGCCGTCCCCAAATGTGATCGGGGGGGGCCGGTGTTATCCGGCACGGCTCCGTTGAGCCGTTTTGACCGGCAAAGGGAGGCGGCCGGGTGCACGGCCTGCACCGGACGCCATCTCCTTTGACCTGCCGCTGTGGGCCTCATGGGTCACATTGACGCGGGACCCTTCACCTCACGCCTCTGCCTGCAAAAGCCGGGATTGCCCGATCATGGGTGAGGCTTCTTTTCCATATCGTTACGCTGCATCACGGGACGGGCATCCGCGTGGACAATACCGCCCGGGGCTTTGCAGCGGATGAATCGCGTGCGGCACGGCGCTGCTCCGCCGTCCGCGCGCCAGCTCGGGGGTTGGCCCCTGCCGCCCCTGCAGGCGTACTCAGCACCTTTCTTCTCCGGCCGGGCGCTGTCGGATTCCCTGTCCCTCATTTTTTTCGCGGCTTCCCCATCCGAAGGGCTCCGGGGATTTCCTTGAAAGACATATCTGAAAATGCTATGATTGAGCGACAATAATGCCAATTTACTGGAGGAAATCATGAAACGGACAAGGGGCGTCGCAGCGGGAATCCTGTGCCTTCTGGTGCTGATGGTTTTCGTGTATTCGGACCGGCAGTCAGGATGCTGGGAATTTGCGCGGGAAGATCTGCCCGAAATCCTCTGGTCCAGGGAAACCTGGGAACAGAAGGTGAGAGAAAATGAGGGGTACTGGATCCAGAGGGAGATGGACGCCAGGGAGCGTTCGGAATCCGGGGTCTGGAGTGCCGGCGATGAAGAGGAGGAGGATTTCCCCGGGACCCTCCCCACGGTCTACAATGGCCTGAACCTCATGTGGGGCGAGTACACCCTCACGTGCATCACCTACGGGGAACCCCAGGAGATCTTCGTCTCCTCGCCGAGGTTTGAACGCAGCCTGAAGGGCGTGCAGTTCACAGGCGAAAAGGATACGGTTACGGCCCATCTGACGGTCACGGAGTCCTGCACCGGGATCCATCTGGTCTGCGAGGACCCCTCTCAGGTGGCCTGGGTGACGGTGCAGAGGCGCCATCTGGGGCTGTTCAGCGAGGACACGGCGGCCTATGCGGCCTTTGCCCTGGTCCTGGCCCTGGTGCTCATCGCCGGCATGAGGGCCTCCCCGCAGAGCAGGCGGGACCGGGCCGTGCTCATGGCCTGCGCGCTGTTCTCCTCCCTGCCGCTGCTGTGGCCGGGGATTCTGGACGGACATGACCTGCTGTTCCATCTCAACCGGATCGAGGGGATCGCCTCGGGCCTGAGGTGCGGCCAGTTCCCGGTGAGAATCCATGCGTCCACCCTGGCGGGATACGGCTATGCGGCCTCGGAGTTTTATCCGGAGCTGTTCCTGTATTTTCCGGCGGTGCTGCGGCTGCTGGGGGTCTCCCTGGTGGCAAGCCTGCGCATTTTTGAGCTGTGCATCAACTTTTCCGCCGCACTGGTGTGTTACACCTGTGCCAGGAGACTGCTGGAGAACCGGGGCGAGGCGCTGGCTGCCAGCGTGATGTACGTGCTGTGCATCTACCGCCTGAACAATCTCTATACGCGGGCCACACTGGGGGAGAGCCTGGCGATGATCTTCTTCCCCCTGGTCCTGCTGGCCTTTACCCGGATCCTGGAGGGAGAGACCGGGTACTGGATCGAGCTGGCCCTGGGCATGGTGGGCATCTGCATGAGTCATCTTCTCAGCGTGCTCTTTACCACCCTGGCGCTTTTTGTCGCGGCGCTTGTGCATGCCCGGACCCTGATCCGCAATCCCCGGCGGATTGCCGCCATCCTGAAGGCGGCCCTCCTGACCCTCCTGTGCATCAGCTGGTTTATGGTGCCCATGCTGCGCTACCTCCAGGAGGACATCAACACCAATGTGGGCGTTGACACCGATATGAACATTCTGCGGCTGGGGTCCTTCCTGGTGCCCTTCTCCGGAAAGGTGGGACAGGAGGCGGATGACTACGCCCTGACCATCGGCGTGGTCCCGGGGGTGACCATCACGCTGGGTGTTGGTCTGTACCTGCTCCGCATGTACATGGGGCAGCGGGAGAACAATGAGGTGCGCTGCCGCCGCGAGCGCGCGTTCCTGGTGGCCGGCCTTGTGCTGGCGGCCTGCTCCACGGGACTGTTCCCCTGGCGGGAACTGGTCGGCAGGGCGGGAAGGCTGATGCATGTCTTCCGGCAGATCCAGTTTCCCTGGCGGCTGGTGGGGGTGGCCATGCCCATGCTCTGCATGATCGCCGCCCGGGGGTATCTCATGAAGAAGGAAACCCGGGCCGCCGGCGCGGTCGCGCTGGGGATCCTGGCGGTGCTGACCTCCGGCTATACCATGCAGTCCCGGATGCGGGAGGGCCCGGTGATGGAGGAGGACGGCTACTGCGATACCCGGATCGGCCAGTTTGAGTACACGTATCTCTGGACGCAGAAGGACGCCCTTGAACCCGGTCGGGTGCACATGCTGGGAGTGGATCCCTGCGAAGTGGTGGAATACGACAAGCAGGGCACGACCCTGCGCTGTACCCTTTCCATTCCCCAGGGCAACTCGCATGAAGTGGAAATTCCCCTTCTGTTTTACCCGGGCTACAAGGTTACGGAGGCGGAGGGGGTCGAAAACGCGCGGTGCATGATCGGCAACAACAATGTCATCTGGGTGCTGCTGCGGGATCACGGACCCGAGGTCAAATTCACCGTCCGCTTTGTGGAACCGCTCATCTGGCGCGTGGCGGAGGTGGTCAGTGCGGCGGGGTTTGTGCTGCTGGCCGTCTTCATGAGGTCATTTCTGAAAAAACAGAGAAGGAAGGATGAAGAACATGATACGGAGGACTGCGGGAATTGCGGCGCTGATGCTGACCGTTCTCCTCAGTGCCGCGGCGGAGGGGATCGACTTTCAGACGGAAAATCTGTACCTTCTGCATGAACAGCTGCCCGAAGGGGCACTCCAGGCGGAGGCGGAGCAGCCGCCCGTGCAGCCGCCGCTGCAGCTGCAGGAGGAGGCGGAGCCTTTCGGCGTCAAACTGAGTCAGGAGGCGCCCCCTGCCGTGCAGACGGAGGAGCGCCTTTCCCTGGCGGACATGGCCCAGGCAGAGGCGGCCACCGCCCTGTCCGCGACGGAGCCCCCCCGCAGCACGGCCGCTCCTGAGGAAAAGGCGGCGTGGCCCCGGACACTGCGGGTGACCTTTGGCGGAGATACCACCCTGGGTTCCACGGATGAGCTGCGCAAACGGGACGACTGCTTTGAAAACGTGGTGGCCGCACTGGGGTATGACTGGTGCTTTTCCGGGCTGCTGCCCGTTTTTTCGGAGGATGATCTGACACTGGTCAATTTTGAGGGGACACTGACCGATGAAACCTCCAAGAAGGAGAAAAAATTCAATTTCAAGGGTCCCTCGGAATATACCCAGATTCTGACCCGGGGCTCGGTGGAGGCGGTGACCGTGGCCAACAACCATACCCTGGACTACGGAAAACAGGGCAGGGAGGACACGGTGGCCGCGCTCCAGAAGGCGGGCCTGATCGTTTCGGGAAACGGCATGCTGGGGATTTTTGAGAAAAACGGCATCAAGGTCGGCATGACCGGCTACTGCTTCCCCTACACCAACGGGAAAAAGGACATTTCACAGGATGTGAAAAACCTGCGCAAGGCCGGATGCCAGGTGGTCATTGCCTCCTTTCACTGGGGCAGCGAGTACCGGGCGGATTTCACCGGCGAGCAGCGCAGCATCGGCAGGGCGGCCCTGAAGGCCGGCGCGGACATCGTGGTGGGACACCATCCCCACATCGTTCAGGGCGTGGAGGCCTACGGGGACAGCTATATTCTGTACTCCCTGGGCAACCTGGTCTTCGGCGGGAACGTGGACCCGGAAGACCGGGACAGCGTCCTGGCGCGGGCCACCTTCACGGTCTATGAGGACCACGCCGAGCCGCCGGTACTGGAGCTCATTCCCATCCGCCTGACCCAGCTTGAACGGGGGACGGACTACAGACCGGTGCTGGCGGGACCGGAGGACAGCAGCCGGATTCTGGAAAGGATCCTGAAGCGCTCCTCCGGTATGGAAAACTTCGTCAACGGGAGCAGATAAAGGAGAAATCATGGCATCGCATTTTGCATTGTTTGCGGATCTTGAAAACTGCGGCGGGAAAAAGAGCGTTCTGATGGACGTCATCGAGCGGGTGAAGATCCGCGGGGACATCCTGATCGGCAAGGTGTACGGCTACACTGACAGCTACTCGGACCTGAAGGAGACGCTGCTTTCCAACACCTTCGCGGTGGTTCCTTCCCTGAGATTCGGAAAAAACCAGAAAAACAGCATGGACATCCAGCTGGTGATCGATGCCCTGGATGTGGCGTTCACCAATCCCCTCATCGACAGCTTCTGCATCGTTTCCGGGGACAGCGACTATGTGCCCCTGGTGGGCAAGCTCAAGAGCATGGGCAAATTTGTCCTGGGCATCTCCCGCAGCGAGGTGGCGTCCAATGTGTTCATGAGCGCCTGCAGCGAATTCCAGTTCCTTGAAAGCGTCTCCACAGGCAAGGAACGCAAGAGCGCCGAAAAGACCTCCGCCGGAGAGACCATGAGCCTGTCGGATGTCAATGAGCTGCTGGTGACCATCCTCAATGAGACGGACAGCGGGGAGCTGCTGGCCTCCGAGGCCAAGAGCACCCTGCTGCGGCTGCGCCCGGAGTTTTCAGAGAAAAGCGTGGGCTGCAGCACCTTTGGAAAGCTGGTGGCCCTGCTGTCCCAGAAGTACGGCTCCTTCAATGTGGAAAGCCAGCAGTACAGCCTGTATCTGCGGCTGAACGCGCCCCACACCGGCGATGGCGAGCAGATGACCCGGGAAAACTATGTGCACATCTTTTCCCGCATGCTCTCCGAGTACAAGGAGAATGGATTTGACCGCGTCAATCCTTCGATTCTCAAGGCGGCGGTTCAGGCGAAATATCCGGATTTCAATGAACGGCAGATCGGGCACCGGCGCTTCTCGGATGTGCTGCGGAGTCTGGAAAGGGAAAGGCTGTTGACCCTGGAAAACGACGAGGGGGGCAACATGCTGGTGCGCATCCTGTGAAGGGCAGGCGGTGGGCGGCATGCCTGCTGGCGGTGTGCCTCATCCTTCTGCTGGGCACGGCCGCGGCACAGCGCATGTCCTCGGAAAAGGCCAGCGTGGAGGCGGAATTTCCCGACAGCTGGCTGATCATATCGCCCCAGCTGTGCAGAATCCTCGCCCCGCTGCTGGAAAGCCGCGGCCTGGATGCCGTCGCCCTGGAGCAGGAGATGGAGGAGCAGGGGATCATGATGCGGGCCCTCTCCGAAGACGGGACGCAGCGCATGTCCCTGGTGTGCATGAATGCGGAATGGGCCGTCGGGATTTTCGACTTTTCCGAGCAGGATGAGCAGGAAAAAAAGCGGGTGCGTGCACTGGCGGACAAAAATGACCTCTGGGAGCGCACAGGGCTTCGGACGCAGGAGAGCAAGTGGGAGGAACACAACGGGATTCCCTGGCTGTACCTGTATTACACCATCACCCAGTCCGGGCAGACCCTTGCCCGGGGAGTCAGGTACCTGACCGTGCACAACGGACAGGTGATCTCCCTGGACTGGCAGAAGGACCAGGGACGGTTTTCCAACCGGGAGCTGAGCGCCTTCAAGAACAGGATCTCCCAGGTCCGCTTCACCCGTGAACTGCCGGAACCCGTTCACGATGTCCAGATGGAGGTGGAACTGCCCAGAGAGAGCAGCACCGGAGCCTATGAAATCACGGGAACGGCCACGCCGGGGGCACAGCTGGTCCTGACGGGAGAGCTTGCCTCCTATACCCCCCAGGAGCTGGGCCGCGCGACGGTCTCTGACAGGGGAAAGTTTTCGATCAAGGGGGTGCTCCCGGAGCAGGGAACCTGGGACCTGACCCTGACCTGCGAGGCGGAGGACAGAAACCCCGTCACCGTCACGGGCCAGATCGTCTATGTGTCCGGAAGCCTGCCCCTGTCGGGGATCGATGAGGTCATTACGGTGACCGAGGACAAGACCGTCCTGCGGGGAAGCACCCTGCCCGCGGTCTCCCTGCAGCTGCTGACCCCCTACGGGCTGGCCAAAAAGCGTACCGGCGCGGATGGCAGTTTTTCCTTTGAACTGACCACAAAGGAGGAGGGGGCCTACAGCTACACCCTGCTTCTGGATAAAAAGGGCTACGGACAGCGGCGATATCCCTTTACGGTGATCCGCGTGATGACCCAGGACCAGGAAAAGGATGCCATACGCAAAAGCGCCGAGAGGCTTAGCTACCGGGAGCTGCAGAAAGGCAAGGAAAACAACAACGGCAAAATCCTCAATCTGTACGGGCCTGTGGTGGAGCGCAGCGAAAGCGGCAGCGTGACCTATCTGCGGGTCAATTATTCAAAGGACGGAAAGGGCGGGTGGACCAATCCGGTGGTGATGATCACCGAGGAGGAGATATCCGCCAGGGAAGGCGACATGATCTCCGCGGTGGTCAGCGTGGACGGCGTGTACGAGGAACAGGACCGGACCGGAAAGAGCGTCAGCATTCCGCGCCTTCAGATCCTGTTCGTGGACAGGATCGAGTGATGAGGACTAGGAAAGGATGCCATGAGAGGAAACGAGATACGTGCTTCACTTGTCAGAGGAATGCATGATGGAATTCCCATTGGCCTGGGATATTTCGCGGTGGCCTTTTCTCTGGGGATCGCGGCGCGAGGTGCCGGACTGACCCCGTTTCAGGGGTTTCTCGCCAGTGCGCTCAACAATGCGTCTGCCGGACAGCATGCAGGATTTACCTGCATCGCGGCCAATGCCCCCTATCTGGAAATCGCGCTGGTGACCCTGATTGCCAATGCCAGGTATCTGCTGATGAGCTGTGCCCTGTCCCAGAAATTCTCTCCCGAAACGGGACTGGGACACCGGCTCCTGGTGGGCTTTGACGTGACGGATGAACTGTTCGGGCTGGCGATCTCCCAGCCGGGATGGCTGAACCCCTGGTATATGTACGGGGCGTTCATGGTGGCCATTCCGGGATGGGCTTCCGGCACGGCGCTGGGGATCATGATGGGCAATCTTCTTTCGCCGCGTGTGGTCAGCGCGCTGAGTGTCGCCCTGTACGGCATGTTCCTGGCGGTGATCATCCCCCCGGCCAGGAAGAACCGGACCGTGCTGGTCTGTATTCTGGTCAGCTTTGCGGCCAGCCTGGTCTGTACGCTGCTGCCGGTGATCCGGGAAATGTCAGAGGGCAGCCGGACCATCGCGCTGACGGTTCTCATCGCAGGTGCAGCCGCGCTGCTGCGGCCCATGGAGGAGGTCCCGGATGCCTAAGAATAATGTATATATCTATATCCTGATCATGGCGGGGGTCAGCTTCCTGATCCGGGTGCTGCCCCTCACGCTGATCCGCAGGCAGATTACCAACCGGTATCTCAGGTCCTTTCTGTTCTATGTTCCCTATGTCACTCTGGCGGTGATGACCTTTCCGGCGATCATCAGGGCAACGGAAAACCCTGTGGCCGGAGCGGCGGCGCTGGTGTGCGGCATTGTGCTGGCATGGAAGGGAGCCTCTCTGTTCCAGGTGGCATCGATCAGCTGCGCGACCGTCTTTGTGCTGGAACTGCTGCTTCCCTGAGGGACGGAAAACGGGAGTGACAAAACAGGCCCTCCCCGGAAAAGCGAAGGCTTTCCGGGGAGGGCAGTCTGTTTTTCCGGCTACCGGGGAGATCCGGCGGCACCGGAGGAAGGGAAACAGGGACAACACCGTGAAGGAGGAACGGGGATGAAAATCGGAATTCTGTCGGATACCCATGATCTGCTTCGACCGGAGGTGATCGGGAACCTCCAGGGCTGCAGCTGCATTCTCCATGCCGGGGACATCAGCAGCCGGCGGATCCTGGAGGAGCTTGAACGGATTGCACCGGTGAAGGCGGTGCGGGGCAACAATGACAAGGAATGGGCAGAGCATCTGCCGATGTTTCTGGATATGGAACTCGGCGGTCTTCGGGTGTACATGACGCATATCCGCAGGACACTGCCCGGGGATCTGAGCGCCTACGACCTGGTGATCACCGGGCATTCACATCAGTACAGCGAGCGGTGGCTGGAGGCCTCCGGGCAGCGCCGGACCCTTTTGCTGAATCCCGGCAGCTGCGGTCCCCGCCGCTTTGATCAGAAGATCACCATGGCGATGCTGACGGTCCGGGAGGACGGCTGGGCGGTGGAGCGTATCGGGATCCGGCATGCGGGAAGAGGGTTTTTTCCCGGAACCGATCCCGGCGATCTCCGCCGTCAGGTTGAAATGGTGTGCAGGGAGCTTGAAAAGGGGCGGACCATCGGCGCCATAGCGGAGAAAACGGGCATCGATGGGGACCGGGTGGAGCAGATTGCCAGACTCTTCGTGACTCACCCCGGGGTAACTGTGGAGGGGATCGTGGAGAGGATGGGACTGTGAAGCGGGAAAGCTCCTGTAATGCGCGGGGATGTCCGGTTTGGAGCATCATCCGGGCAGGCATCTGTCAAAGCTTTTAAATATCGTAAAGCCCTAAAGGGCCGCTGAATCCGGCTTCTTTCTTTTCCCGCGTGGCTTTCCTTTGTCGGACCTTGGTTTGCGTGGCTTTGAATCTTTGAGTCCCTTTGGCCTTCCGCCCTTGTTTCGTGGCTTGTCAGTTTCAGATGCCGGAGCGGAGGAATCCGGAGTGCTGCTTTTCCTGCGCCCTCGTATTCTGCTGTTTCGGATGATGACTTCCGTATTCTCAGGAAGCCCCCTGACCTGGCTCCAGTCGCCAGGCTTCAGGCGCCTGCCCACATCAGCGGAAATCTGTCGAACCTCTTCCGGGGACAGACTGAACTTTAAAAACAGCTGCTTCTGATTCTCCGCCATGGTTTTGAGGTCTGCATAGTCTTCGTCGTCGAGCCGAACCATTCCGATTTTGTCCAGAGCCTGAATGGCGGTATCTGTATCCAGCTGCAGCTCTTTGCATGCAAGCTGGATCTCTGCCCGGATCACGCCGGAGAGGAACGCGGCGGCAAGCCTTCCATGGATTCCGGGCGCTGAAGGAATTGCTGGAGCAGGACAGCCTTCCTGGGACCTGAGGATGCAAATCTGCATTTTTGCGCAGTCGCGCAGCTCAAAGGTGTGAAGCGCAGTTTGAGGATCCATTCCCCCTGAGGTCGCCACTGCAAAGAAGCCATTGGCGCGGAGGGCATTTTCCAGGCTTTCATGGTTCTCAACGATTCTGCATTCATGATCCGTCAGATCCAGGCTCAGGAACTGTCTGAATTCTGCGGATACGACAGGGGTTTTTCCCTGGGCGAATTCAGCTTTCAGCCGGACCATCTCATCATCAAGCTGACGCATCTGCCGGACGGACAGGGAACTTCCCTGAAGACCATCATAGAAAAGGCTGATTTCAGAAGTTGTCTCATGGCCCCAAAACAGCTGCCTGTTGTCTGAAATTCCAAACAATCCGGTCTGCGGTATCCGATACTGCATTCTCCACTGAAGGGTCTTTCCGTGCTCGCGGATCATCTGCTGCTGTCCATATGACTCTGAAGGAAGGAGGAGGACATACTTCCAGCCAAAGGAAAGAATGGTCCCAAGGAGATCCTCCGCGGCGAAATCTCGGCCCAGAATGACGCCTTCAATCTCAATCTGTGATGCATTAAGAAACGTGGACATCTGATGGAAAGCACTCCTGTCCGGAGAGGGGCCTTCATAGACGGAATAGGTGACGGGCCTTCCGCTTTGCGCATCGACCGCAACCATGTATCCAGGAAGGGCGCTGTCGGCACCTTGCGACTCGGCGTGGCCGCGTTGTGCAGGGGTGCCCTTCCTGACTTTATCGTCATACTTTGAATCCTCCACCACCAGCCATACCGATTTAAGACCGGCAGCTTTCAGCTTCCTGACCCACTGAAGCCGCATTTCCTGATTAAGTTCTTCGACAATTGTGCTTTCGAAAAAAGCGGAATACCAGCTCTCATCAACACGCTCGCTGGAAAACAGGGCCTGTTCCCGCATGGCTTCCTCAAACAACTCTGCGGTGCAGGGCCCATGATGAATCAGGAACATGCAATAATCCAGCAGGGCATTTGCTGCAGTGACCTGGTAGGTGTCCCGCAAAATGGAGTAGAGCCCTGTTTTCTGTACGATCCCCAGCACCAGTGCATACAGACCGTAATGATACTCAAAGACCGGCATGCTGCAGGCCGGATAATACTGTTTCACGTAATCGGGATTTTTCAGGATAAAGGAATAGGTTGGATTCATCATATTCTTTTTGCCTTCGATCAGCTTCCCGATCTTCTCGTTGCGAATCCTGCCATTCTCGCCTGCCATCCGGAAAAACACTTTTTTCTCCGGGGTGTTGGTATAGGCTTCCGGAGGTACCGGCATTTCCTTGCTGTAATCGAATCTGTTCACGATGACACCCCCTTGGTTTTACTTGCATGCAAAACCAATGATAGACTGTTTGAATCGTGAAAATCAAGGAGGATGACTCCCTCGGGCCGGTTTTTGGATGGCCATCCGGGGGTCAGGCAGACTCACAGGGGCCAGAAGCAGAATCCAGTCTGCGGATGCTGGAGGAAGACATAAACAAAAGGAAGGGCAGGACGCCCTGAACAGACAAGGGAGGATACAGCACAACTGCCAGAGTCCATATCGTTTTCGAGATTTTCATGGAGCAGTTCCCCGGTCGGACTGACTGATCGGGGAGCTGCTTTTTCTTTCTGCAGGGGGACCCCTTGCCGGGCTCTGATTCTGCAGACAAAGAGCAGGCCTGCCACCTGCCAGCGGACACTTCGAAATGGCCCCCCGTGATTTTGAACCGGCGGGATCAATGGCAAAAGCCAGAAAATTCTCAGAAAAGCCCCTTGACAGATACCCCAAGGGGGTATACAATCCGGAGCGTATCAAGGATACCCCAAGGGGGTATATGAGGAGGTGCCGAGATGACTGAGACTGTTGAAGAAAACGTCCCCGTGCACAAAAAAAAGAAACGCGATGAAAAAGAGCGCCGAGATCTGATGAATCGTCTGAAGCGGATTGAGGGACAGGTTCGCGGGCTGCAGCGGATGCTGGAGGAGGATGCGTATTGTCCGGAGATCCTGACCCAGGCATCTGCGGTCAACTCCGCGCTGAACAGCTTCTGCCGGGTGCTGCTTTCCAATCATATCCGGACCTGCGTGTCAGATGACATTCGGGCCGGTCGCGATGAAACGGTGGACGAGCTGATGGACACGCTGCAGAAGCTGATGAAGTGATTTCGAGGAGATCAGATATGGAACAATATCAGGTAACCGGCATGAGCTGCGCCGCGTGCTCCAGCCGGGTGGAAAAAGCGGTCTCTGGCGTACCGGGAGTGACATCCTGTTCAGTGAGCCTGCTGACAAACTCCATGGGCGTGGAGGGTTCAGCCTCCTCTGCCGATATCATCCGGGCCGTGGAAGCTGCCGGATACGGCGCTTCCCTCAAGGGCGCGGCAAAATCGGCCGCCTCCGGGGATGCTCCTTCCTGGGCGGACGCGGAGGCGCTGAAGGATCATGAAACGCCCAGGCTGAAGAAACGGCTTCTGTTTTCCGTGCCGGTTCTTCTGATTCTCATGTATTTCTCCATGGGCCACGGGATGTGGGGATGGCCCGCCCCCGCAGCCTTTGACAACCATGTGTTCCTGGGACTGTTTGAGCTGCTGCTGGCGGTGATCGTGATGATCATCAACGGGAAGTTCTTTACCTCCGGTTTTTCTTCCCTGCTCCACGGCGCGCCCAACATGGATACGCTGGTGGCGCTCGGGTCCAGCGCGTCCTTTGTCTATTCCCTGGCTGAGCTGTTCCTCATGATCCTGGCGCAGGGAGAAGGCGATCA
>OMRS01000289.1 GCA_900313545.1 uncultured Eubacteriales bacterium
CCGTTTTCCTGGGCGTAGGCGCGGATGGCCTCCACGTCCCGGTACTCCCCGTTGTAGGGGATGGTGAAAAAGAGGACCTCTGTGCCCCTTTCCCTGCAGGCCGCCACCAGCTCGTCCAGCTCCCTGCGGGCCTCCGGGATCAGCTCATTCTGGGGCAGGCTCCGGATGTCCGGGATCACCTGGGGCGTCACCGCGTCGCTGACGTAGTAGCCCAGGCTTTCGGAAAACTGCGATTCGTTGCGCTCCGGGACAAAGGTCCTGCGCTTGATGTCCTTCCAGTTTTCATGAAAGGCCACGATGGGCACCAGGTAGCTCAGGTACCGCTCCGGGTCCCGCCCGAAGCACCGGTACAGGTAGCGGGCCTTGGCCATGGACGGGGGCAGGTTTTTGGACATGTAGATTTCGCCGTTCAGGTCCGTCTTCTGGGTGACGTCGTTGACATAGAAGGTCTCAATGAGCACCACTCTGGGGCGCTGGCGCCGCAGCGCCGCCTCCACAAAGAGGTTCACGGTGTTGATCCTCTGCCAGTCCGTGGCCATGTTGTAGGCGGAGATCCCCATGTCCCGCAGCACCCGGGTGTCCACGCCCTTCCAGGCGTGGCTGGAGCCGAAGACCAGGACGTCATAGCTGTCCCGGGGCTGGCGGGTGATGGCCCTCACCGCGCACAGGGGATCCGCCAGGGTGGTGGGCAGCACCAGCTTTCCCGCCAAGTGGATGGCCCACACCAGCAGACACAGGCACAGCAGCCCCTTGCACACTCGTTGCTTCATGGCATCTGGGGAGCCCTGCAGCGCAGGGGGAATGCCTCTCCCGTCCGTCCTTTCCCGTGCATTCCGTCAGAACTGGAAATAAATGAAGTTTTCCGCATGGTACTGCGGTCCGTACAGCCCGAAGAGCAGGATGGCGGTCACCGCCAGCACCCCGAAGAGCACCCTGAACAGCCAGCTCTGCGCCAGGATGACCTCCCGCACCCGGATCCCCCGGCGCCCCGCCAGGTCGCAGCCGAGGACCACCAGCAGGCACGCCCACACGAGGCCCAGGCTGCGCTCATCCAGGCCGCAGGCCGCCAGCCCCCCGTTGAAGAGCACCCAGGGATTGAAGGTGCCCATGCTCCTGAAGGCTTGCATGGCCTGCTCCAGATTGTCCGCCCTGAAGAAGACCCAGGAAATGCACACCAGCACGAAGGTCACCGCCACGCCCCAGATGCGCCGCCCCAGGGACTCCTCGGGGAGCCCCAGCAGCTGCCGCACACGGCGCCTGGCGGGGGCGCTCACCTCGCCCGCGATCTGGTACAGGCCGTTCAGGACCCCCCAGATGACAAAGGTGATCTCCGCCCCGTGCCACAGGCCGCTCACCGCAAAGACGATGAGCAGGTTCACAAGCTTCCTTCCCCGTCCCCTCCGGTTGCCCCCCAGGGGGATGTAGAGGTAGTCCCGGAACCAGCCCGTCAGGGAGATGTGCCAGTGCCGCCAGAACTCCGCCACGGATGAACAGAGGTAGGGGCTTTTGAAGTTCTCCATGAGGCGGATGCCCAGCAGCCGGGCCGACCCCGCTGCGATGACCGAATAGCCGTAGAAATCGCAGTAGATCTGGAAGGCGAAGAAGGCGGTGGCCACCATGAGGTAGACGCCGGGGAAGGCGTCCATGTCCCCGTAGGCCGTATCCACAAAGACGGCCAGCCGGTCCGCCACCACGATCTTGAGGAAGTACCCCCACAGCAGCAGCAGCAGCCCCTCCTGCACCTCCAAAAAAGAGGGGACCCGGCGCTTCCTTACCTGGGAGAGCAGGTGCCCGGAGCGCTCGATGGGGCCCGCCACCAGCTGGGGGAAGAAGGATACGAAGAGCGCGTAGGTCACAAAGGACCGCTCCGCCCGGGTCTGCCCCCGGTACACGTCCACCACGTACCCGATGGCCTGGAAGGTGTAAAACGAAATGCCCACCGGCAGCAGCAGCCCCAGCCGGGGCGCGGCGGTACCCGGGCGGAACAGGGAGAGAAGGCCCGCTCCCAGCCTGAGGGCAAAGTCCGCATATTTAAAGATGAACAGCAGCAGCAGGCTGACGCCGATGCCCGCCGCCAGCCACAGGCGCCTTTTGCCCCTTCCGTCCTCGATGGCGATGGCCGCCGCATAGGTGGAGGTCAGGGTCAGCAGCAGCAGCAGCCCGTACCCCACGTTCCAGGACAGGTAAAAAAACAGGCTGGCCCCGAGCAGCACATGGCGGCTGAACCTTGCCGGCACGGCGTAATACAGCGCCAGCACCACTGGCAGAAACACCAGATACGCATATGAGTTGAACAGCATCTTGTCCTCTGTTTCTCCTCTCCCCGGTGGCCGCCGCGGGATCGCCGCGCGGCCTCTTCTCCGCATTATATGCGTCTTCTTTTCCCCGTGCAAGCTGTCCCCCCTTCCGCGGCGGGGCGAAGGGGTCCGTCAACTTTTCTATTTTTCCGGGTTGACGGATTTCCTCCCCGGGGCTATACTTTCGTCAACTTAAGTCTTACATGAAGTTGACGAAGGAGGGATCCCCGTGACCCGTTCCACCACCCGCCTGGTGGCGGCCTCCCTGATGGCCGCCCTGACCGCCGTGTGCTCCCAGATCCAGATTCCCCTGCCCGCGGTGCCCCTGAGCCTGTCCCTCTTTGCCGTCCACCTCTCCGGCGCCCTGCTGGGGCCCCTGTGGGGCCCCGTCTCCCAGGTGGTGTACGTGATGCTGGGCCTTGCGGGCGTCCCGGTGTTTGCCGGCCTGCGCGCAGGGCCCCCCGTGCTGTTCGGGAACACCGGCGGGTACCTCGCCGGCTACATCCTTGCCGCCTTCGCCACGGGGCAGGCCGCCTCCCGCCTCCCCTGCAGGCTGCCCTTCCTTGCCCTGGGCATGGCCGTGGGCACGCTCCTTTGCTACACCTTCGGGACGGCCTGGTTCATGGCCCTCACCCATCTGTCCCTCTCCTCAAGCCTTGGCGCCTGCGTGCTGCCCTTCCTTCCCGGCGACGCCGTCAAGATCCTCCTGGCCGCCTCCCTGGCCCTGCGCCTGCGCGCGCCCCTGCGCCGCGCGGGGTTCCCGGTTCCCGGAGCGGACCCCGCCGCCGCCCAAAGCGCCTGAGCCTGCGCCCCGTCGGGGGCGTTTTTTCTTCTCCCTCAATTGTCACATGCGGGTTCATTGGGTATAATGGCCGGGAAAAATCGGGAAAAGACCGGAAAGGAAGTTGACCGCCTTATGCTCAGAGTCGAAAAAAAACTGGACCGCAACGCCCCCTGCTGGTGCGGCAGCGGCAAAAAATACAAATCCTGCCACTATGATTTTGATGAGCGCCTCCGCCAGATGCGCAGGGAGGGCCTGGAGGTCCCGCCCCACAGGATCATCCGCAACGAGGAACAGATCGAGGGCATCCGCAAAAGCGCCAAGGTGAACATCGCGGTGCTCGACTACGTGGCCGAGCACATCCGCGAGGGCATCTCCACCGAGGAGATCGACCGCTGGGTCTACGATCTGACCACCCGGATGGGGGCCATCCCCGCGCCCCTCAACTATGAGGGCTATCCCAAGTCCGTGTGCACCTCCATCAACGAGATGGTCTGCCACGGCATTCCCTCCCCGGATGTCATCCTGAAGGAGGGGGACATCATCAACGTGGACTGCTCCACCATCCTGAACGGCTACTTCTCCGACTCCTCCCGCATGTTCATCATCGGGGAGACCACCCCGGAAAAGAAAAAGCTGGTGGAGTTCACCCGCGCCAGCATGGAGGCCGCGGTGGCGGTGGTGAAGCCCTGGCACCTGCTGGGGGACATCGGCGGGGTCATCAACAGCATGGCCAGGGAGAACGGGTACCAGGTGGTCCGCAACATCGGCGGCCACGGCTGCGGCATCGAGTTCCACGAGGATCCCTACGTCTCCCACGTGGCCAGGGCCGGCACCGGCATGGTCATGGCGCCGGGCATGACCTTCACCATCGAGCCCATGGTCAACATGGGCACCCACCGCGTCCACGTCATGGGGCCCGACGGCTGGAACGTGCGCACCGAGGACCGCAAGCCCAGCGCCCAGTGGGAGGTGCAGGTGCTGGTCACCGAGGACGGCTGCGAAATTCTGACCTACTGATCCTCCGCCCGAAGGGCCGGATATGCGGGAGCCTGAGCCGGACCGCCTCCCCTCCGCGACAGGGAGGAGGGGGCTCCGCGAGTGCGCGCAGGTCAGTGCGGGAGCGCGTGACCTCCCGCCGGGCCTGTACAGTTTTCCAGGGGCATGCAGAGCGCATGCCCCTTTTTTATCCCTCAGGAAGGGCAGCGGCCCTCCGGAGGCGCCTGCGCTCTCCCGGACACGCTTTCGCCCTCCCCCCGGCCTTGTTCCCTCCATGGCCCTGTGCTATAATCCGCCCACATCACAAGGAGGTTTTTCATGGAGAACACCCGCTTTATCCTCAAATCTCCCTTCCACCCCCAGGGCGACCAGCCTGCCGCCATCGAGGCCCTCACCCGGGGCGCGCAGGAGGGGATGCCCTGCCAGATCCTGCTGGGCGTGACCGGTTCCGGCAAGACCTACACCATGGCCAGCGTCATCGAGAAGCTTCAGCGGCCCACGCTGGTCATCGCCCACAACAAGACCCTCGCCGCCCAGCTGTGCTCGGAGTTCCGGGAGTTCTTCCCCGACAGCGCGGTGGAGTACTTCGTCTCCTACTACGACTATTATCAGCCGGAGGCGTACATCGCCTCCACCGACACCTACATCGAGAAGGACTCCTCGGTCAACGAGGAGATCGAGCGCCTGCGCCACAGCGCCACGGCGGCCCTGCGGGAGCGCCGGGACGTCATCGTGGTCGCCTCCGTCTCCTGCATCTACTCCATGGGCGACCCGTCGGAGTATGAGGGCATGATGATCTCCCTGCGGCCCGGCATGGCCCTGGACCGGGAGACCCTCCTTTCCCGGCTGGTGGACATCCAGTACGAGCGCAATGACATCGACTTCTCCCGGGGCACCTTCCGGGTCCGGGGCGACGTGGTGGAGATCTTCCCCGCCGGCTATGAGTCCTCCGCCCTCCGGGTGGAGTTCTTCGGGGATGAGATCGACCGCATCAGCGCCATCGACGTGCTGACGGGCCATGTGGAGATGATCCTCTCCCATATCTCCATCTATCCGGCCACCCACTACGCCACCCCGCGGGAGACCATCGACCGGGCCATCTCCGCCATCTCGCAGGACATGGCCAGGAGGGCGGAGGAGTTTACCGCCGCGGGCCAGCTGCTGGAGGCCCAGCGCATCACCCAGCGCACGGAATACGACATCGAGATGCTGCGGGAGCTGGGCTACTGCACCGGCATCGAGAACTACTCCCGCTACTTTGACGGCCGCAGCCCCGGGGACGCCCCGTACACGCTGCTTGACTACTTCCCGGATGACTACCTGGTGTTCGTGGACGAGAGCCACGTGACCCTGCCCCAGGTCCGGGCCATGTACAACGGGGACCGGGCCCGCAAGGAGGCCCTGGTCTCCTACGGCTTCCGCCTGCCCAGCGCCTTTGACAACCGCCCCCTGCGCTTTGAGGAGTTTGAATCCCGCATCGGGCAGATGATCTGCGTGAGCGCCACCCCCGGCCCCTGGGAAAACGGCCATGCCCTGCAGGTGGTGGAGCAGATCATCCGGCCCACGGGGCTTCTGGACCCCGAGATCATCGTGCGCCCCGCCACCGGCCAGGTGGACGACCTGTACGCAGAAATTCTGGAGACCACGGCAAAGGGCTTCCGCACCCTGGTCACCACCCTCACCAAGCGCATGGCGGAAAGCCTGACCAACTATCTCACGGAGATGAACGTGC
>OMRS01000142.1 GCA_900313545.1 uncultured Eubacteriales bacterium
GCACAAAAAAATTCCCATGTGGCAGAACCACATGGGAATTGTGTCATCGGTGGTGGAGACAAGGAGGATCGAACTCCTGACCTCTTGAATGCCATTCAAGCGCTCTCCCAGCTGAGCTATAACCCCACAAAGGCGGTTCTTTCGTTTCCGCCTTTATATAATACCACTTAGAGTATTCCTCTGTCAATCTTTAACTTCAAAATTCGTTTCACGCTCTGATCCACCTGTTCCTCGGTGATGACGCCTGTATTCACGGCATTTTCCAGTGCCTGGACCGCTCCTTCCAGGTCGCCGGTGCAGAGCAGGATGTCATTGCCGGCCTGGAAAGCCTTCAGCGCCGCATCCTCCTGGGAATAGGTATTGGCCAGCGCGCCCATATTCAGCGCATCCGTGATGACCACTCCTTTAAATCCCAGGTCCTTCCGAAGGACATCCTGGATGACCACGGAAGACAGGGTCGCCGGCACCGTGTCGATGGATGGCACGGTGATGTGTCCCACCATGACCATATCCGCCCCGGCTTTGATGCCCGCCATAAAGGGGATGAAGTCCTCGGTCTTGAGCTGTTCCAGGGATTTGTCCACATAGGCGGCTCCTTCATGGGTATCCTCCGCCGTATCCCCATGTCCCGGGAAATGCTTCAGCGTACAGGCCACGCCGCCGCTGTGGAAACCCTTGACCGCAGCCGCCACAAGCTCTGCCGCCTCGCTGTAATCATCGCTGTAGGCACGCTGTCCGATCACGGTATTCTCCGGATTGGACCAGGTGTCCGCCACAGGGGCAAAGTCCAGATTGAAGCCCAGCGACGACAGATCGGAAGCGATGGTCTTTGCATTATCCCTTGCAGTGGAAGCGCCCTTGCTCCGGTACGTATACATGGGGTTGAACTTCGTGGTGCCCAGGCTGTCCGCCGCCCGGGCGACCTTGCCGCCCTCTTCGTCCACGCTGATGAACAGCGGGATCCCTTCGTCGTCCTTTGCAAAGCTCTGGATGTGAGTGATCATGGATTCCGTCTGCTCTTTATTGACCATATTCTGCGCAAAATAGATCATGCCGCCCACCGGGTACTCTTTCAGGCGCGCCCGGGTCACATCCCCGGCCGCCGTCACGGCTCCCTCCGAGCCCGTCAGTTCCTCCGGCGTCACGATGAACAGCTGACAGACCTTATCATGCAGATTCATTTCTTCAATGATCCGGTCCAGTCTCTGGTCGGAAGCCTTCTGGGTCTCCTCGGCCTCCGCGTCGGTCTGGGATTCCTGCTCTGTACCGCCTGCACTGACAGGGGGTGCATCATTGCCTCCGAATTTCCCCATCAGGGAATGGACGCCGAAAATGCCCAATGCGATGACAATGATCAGCGGCACGATGATGAACCAGAAGATCCGTCTGCGCTGCAGCCGTTTTCGACGGTAGTATTCCTCTCTGCTCATTCTTCTTTTCATAGCGGGTGTTCACCTCATTTTCTGCGCATTCGCCAAACCCTCACCGGGTTTATGCATACATCAGAAAGGCACGGTAGCCTTTTTCCGCTTCGTAAATATCCGCCTTGCTGGTGACTTCCCAGGGTGCGTGCATGCTGAGCACCGCCACGCCGCTGTCGATGACTTCCATCCCGTACAGTGCCAGGATGTAGGCGATGGTGCCGCCTCCTCCCAGGTCCACCTTGCCCAGTTCCGCCGTCTGGTAATGGACATTGTTGTCGTCCATGATCCGCCTCAGGTCCGCCAGGTATTCCGCATTCGCATCGTTGGAACCGGACTTGCCCCGGGCGCCGGTAAATTTATTGAACACCAGCCCGTGAGACAGGAAGGACGCATTCTTCTTTTCAAAAGCCGACCCATAAGCCGGGTCGAAGCCTGCGTTCACATCGGAGGAAAGCATCCGGCTCTTCTGAAGAGCCCGGCGCAGGTTGATATCCGAATACTCACCGGTCAGCAGCATCAGCTCCGCCACCGTGTTCTCAAAGAACCGGGATTCCATTCCGGTGGCGCCCACGCTGCCGATCTCCTCTTTGTCCACAAAGAGGCAGCAGGCGGTCTTTTCCGTCTCCTCCACTTCCAGCATGGCCTTCAGGGAAGTATAGGCGCATACCCGGTCGTCCTGGCCGTAGGACAGAATCATGCTCCGGTCAAAACCGGCTTCACGGGCTTTCCCCGCCGGCACAGCCTCGATCTCCGCGGAGATGAAATCCTCTTCCTCGATATCATATTGTTCCTTCAGCAGCTTCAGCACATTGGCCTTCACCGCTTCCTTGTCTTTTCCCGTCAGGGCTTCGTTGCCGATCAGGACGTTCAGGTCCTCACCTTCCACCACGACAGCACCCTTTTTCTGCATCTGTTCCTGGGCCAGGTGGATCAGCAGGTCCGTCACGCAGAACACCGGGTCGTCGTCGGCTTCCCCGATGTTGATGTCGATCTCGGTGCCGTCCTTTTTGACCACAGTGCCGTGCAGGGCCAGCGGCAGAGCTACATAATGATATTTTTTGATCCCGCCGTAATAATGGGTATCCAGAAACGCCAGCTCCCCGTCTTCAAACAGGGGGTTCTGCTTGATATCCAGCCGCGGGGAGTCGATGTGGGCGCCCAGAATGTTCATGCCCTCCGCCAAAGGCTTTTTGCCGATGCGGAACAGGGC
>OMRS01000028.1 GCA_900313545.1 uncultured Eubacteriales bacterium
CCGGACAAGAAGGCCCTGCTGCATGAAGCCGGGAAAAGCCCGGTGGAGGGCAGCGAAAATGTGACCCGGCGCATCGAGGAAATGCTGGGGCTCAACTGCGTCCAGTTCCAGCAGATCGTCATGCTGGCCCAGGGGGAATTCAGGAAATTCCTGGATGCAGGCAGCGATGAACGCAACAGGATTCTGGGCAAGCTGTTCGACAATCTGCCCTATGTGCGCTTTGAAAAGCGGCTGAAGCGCTGTGAGGAGCGGATGCAGGAGGAGCGCAGGGAATACAGGGCGGAGATCGAGCGGACGATGAAGGGGCGCTTCATGATGCCGGAGGGGCTGGATGAGGCGGGGGAAGCCTGCTTTGCCCCGGATTACCCGGGACTTGAGGAATCCCTCTCGGAGCTGGTTGAAGCGGATGAAGCCGAACTGGCCAGGCTGAATGAGGCCTGCCTCAGAACCCGTGAGCAGCAGACCCGGATGGCCCAGGAGCGGGCCGTTGCGCAAAGGCAGAACCAGAGTCTGGACGATCTTCGGACCAAACAGGCGAGGGTGGCCGGGCTGGCGCAAAGGGACGGGGAGATCAGGGCGCTTGAGGGGGCCGTGGATGCTGTGGACCGGGCGCTTCACAAGGTCTCTCCGGTCATTGCCCGGCTGGCGGAGAAGGAAAAGGAACAGCGCAACGCACAGCGCCGCATGGACCAGCTGAAAAGGGATGTCCTCAGCCAGCAGAAGCAGCTGGAATCAAGCCGCAGGGCATGTGAACAGGCGGAGGGGACCCAGCCGAAGATTGACCAGCTCGCGGCCCAGATCACCGGACTGACCAGGATCCTTCCGGAGTATGATGCCTGCGCCCTGCTGGAGGCGGAGCTCACAAGCCAGCAGGCGCTGGAGAAGAGCAGCAGGGAAGAGCTGGAGACGGTGAAAACGCGGCTGCAAAAGGGCAAAACACGCCTTCAGGATATCGCTCAGGAGCGCATCCCCCTGCGGGAGGCCGGTGTGCTGAAGGAAAAATGGACCCAGGAGGGAAAACAGGCCAGGCAGGCGTATGACAGAATCTCCGGAAAGAAGGCAGGTCTGCTGGTTGAACGTGAAAATGTGCTTTCCTCGGAAAACAACCTGGCGCTGCAGATTCAGGCGTGCCGGAAGGCACAGGCGGAGGCTGAAAAGCAGGGGGAGCGGCACAGGGAGCTTTACCAGAGGTTCCTTGGGAGCCAGGCCCAGCAGCTTCGCGCGGAACTCGCGCAGACCCTCCTGACCGAGGAGCAGACCCTGTGCCCGGTATGCGGTCAGCAGGTGCACCGGGGTCATGTGCTGCCGGCTGCGCAGGAAGAGGCGCCCACCCGGGAACAGGTGGAGCAGGCCCGGGAGAGAATGGAGGCCGCCCAGAAGGCGCAGAATGAAAGCCTGAGGCAGCTGGAGGGCGCCAGATCCGCCCTTGAAGTGCTCCGCGGCAAATTTGTGCAGAATTCGGCGGAGTGCCTTGGCAACCCCGGGGTGACCTGGGAGGAGCTTCGCAGCGGGGAGCTTCTGAAGGAAGAGGCCCTGCGGCTGGATGCGAAGGTGAAGGAATTCAGGGCGCAGTACCAGAGCGCGGACAGGCAGGTCAAACAGGACAGCGCCCTGCAGAAGGAGGCGGAGGAGCTGACCGCCCGGATTCAGGGGGATGAGGCGCTGCAGCAGCAGAAGGAAGAGGTTTTCCGCAATGCCGGCAACGAATGCGCGAAGCTCTCGGCACAGCTGAAGGAAAAGCAGCAGCATCTGCAGTATGCTTCGGCGGATGCGGCAAGGGAGACGCTGAAGGGCTGGGAAAAGGAACGCAGGAACCTGTCGGATGCCCTGACCGCGGCCCGGGAACAGATGAAGAAGGATTCCAACAGCCTGTCCCGCACGGAGGGCAACCTGGCCACCTCGCAGGAGCTTGTGCGCAGGCAGGATGAGGAGCTTGCGCTTTTGCGCAGGGAGCTGGAGCAGGCGGTGGAGGATGCGGGCTTTGATTCCCTGAAGAGCGCTCAGGAAGCCCTGGTGCCGGTGGGAAGCGCCAATGGCGAAGCCTGGCTGAAGGGGCGCCGCCAGGAGATCAATGCCTTCCACCAGGACCTGACGGCTGCAAGACAGAGCGTGGAGGACCTTCAGAAGTCTACGGAGGGATTTGTCTATGCGGACCTGCCTGCCATGGACCTGGCGCTCCGCGGGATCCAGGAGCAGCTGGGTGTCCGTGAAAAGGAGGCCAAGGAGGTTGACCGGCGCGCGGTCAACCACAGGGAGGTGCGTGATCTGGTGAAAAGGGTCCGGGCACTGCTGCGCAGGGACGAGGATGCCTATCGGGAGATCCAGCTCCTTTCGCGCCTGGCCAACGGCACCAGCAATGAGGAGGGCGGAAAACTCACCTTTGACCGGTATGTCATGGGCGCGGCTTTCCGGGACATCCTCAGGGCCGCCAATTTCAGGCTGTCGGTCCTCAGCGGGGGAAAGTATGAGCTGCTG
This sequence comes from uncultured Eubacteriales bacterium, assembly GCA_900313545.1. The sequence goes on from OMRS01000028.1 coordinate 2,476, forward strand.
CACCGTACCGGCGGGAACGCAGCCAGCCGCGCGGCGGGGCTGGACATCGACGTGCTGGACAATGTGACGGGGGAGAGCCGAAGGGCGGGTTCCCTGTCAGGCGGTGAATCCTTCCAGGTGTCCATGGCGCTGGCGCTGGGCCTGTGGGATGTGGCCACGGCCAGGGCCGGAGGGCTGCAGATGGACGTCATGTATATCGATGAAGGATTCGGGTCCCTGGACGACAGCGTGCTGGATCGGGCGATTTCCGTTCTGGACGCGCTGGCGGGCGGCAACCGCCAGATCGGGATCATCTCCCATGTCCACAAGCTGGAGGAAAGCATCCCCCGGAAGCTGGTGGTGGAAGGCACGGAGACGGGCAGCCGGATCCGGCCGGTTTTGTAGAGCAAAGGAAAGGAGATCACGGGAAAGATGGAAACGGACAGAAGCAACAGAACCCGCCTCCGCAGGTATTTCGGAAACGTGCTGCTGATACTGACGATCGGCTTTACCGTGCTGCTGACGGTGCAGATGCTGCGGCGGGCTTCCCGTGTGGTGCTCAGGGATGACGTCATTCTCGTCCTCAGGTATGAACTGGTCTTCTGCGCCGGATGGATTCTGCTGGCGCTGGTCATTCGTCTGGGCGGCATCAGGCTCCCGGGCCGCATCGGACAGCTGATCGGGAGAATCCTGAAGGGGGCGCTGATGGTCTACGGCGTCGTATCCATGGTGTTCCTGGGAAGCATTATCGCGGACGGGCTGACTTCAGATGCGGTGCCCTGCAGCACGGTCGCGGTGCTGGGCATGGCCCTGGAGGACGGAAAACCGCCCCGGGACCTTGAGCTGCGTGTCCATACAGCTGCCGGTTATGCCCGCAGGGTCCCGGGGGCGCAGGTGATCGTCACCGGCGGGAACGCGGGTGAAAACGGGGAAACGGAGGCCCGGGTGGGGAAAAGGCTGCTGATGGCGGAGGGCGTTCCGGAGGAAAGGATCCGGCTTGAGGAAAAGGCCGCAGATACCCGGGAGAATTTCATGTACCTGGCCCGGATGGTCAACCCTGCGGAGGAACTGGTGGTGGTGACCAGCAACTACCACATGGAGCGGGCGGTGACGATTGCGGCCAGCCAGGGCTTTACCCATGTCAGAAGGCTGCCGGCACCGGCCAACCTGTGGACGTTCGGCATGAACCTGATGTGGGAAGGAATCATGAAGCTCGACAGGATCCTCAACGGGATGCCCTGAAGCTTTGCAGCACCCCGGCAGAGGGAGGAGAATCGCGGGAAGCGCATGCGCTTCGGGGAGGCGGCCGGGACAGCCTGACGGGCTGCGCAGCTCCTGAGTCCCGGGGCGCAGGGTTTTGCGAAGACGCCTGCGGGGGATCCTTCCGCCCTTCAGGGGAGAAGCCGGCAATTGACATTCAGGAACATTCGTTGACAGCCAGATACACACTATGATACAAACAATGCGCTGAGACTTCATTTCAGGCCGGATGAGGAGAAACTCGCCGCCCGGTCAGAAACCCCCGTTTCGACGGGCATGAAGGCCTGGAATGACAGATCTGCGCTGCCGGCAGAACCGGCAGGGACGCGGTGGACGGGAGGGTGCTCCGGCTGCCAAAGCACCGGAAACGCCGATCCCTTCCCCGGGTTCGCATCACCGCATTCCATCTATTTAGAAAGGGGTACCTGTAATGAAAAGACTTGTTTCATGTCTGCTGGTCGTTATGATGCTCTTCTCTGCCGTCAGCTCCTTTGCTGAGCCGGCAAGAATCGCTCGGAAGAGCAACGTGCTGATCAAGTTCCTGGATGAAACCGATTTCAAAACGAAGGACATTGCCCTGCAGTTTGAGTCCGGGGACGCCTCTTCCGATATCGTGTTCCGTGCGGAGAATGACAACATTCACCTGGTCACGCGTACCGGCGGCAAGCAGGAAGGCCACATTCAGCTGGATTCCGGCAGCATCTATGTGGACTCCGAGGATTCCGTGACGATGCTGCGCTACTCCACGGTTGGCGCGGTCATGGAGGATGTCGTCAAGCAGCTGGATGCCATGCTGACCCAGGTTGTTGAGAGCATTCCCAAGGAAATGATCCCTTCGGATGCGGAGATCAGGAACTATGTCAGGCAGCTCGGCATTCTGGCGTCCATGGAAGCCGCTCAGCAGGAGGCGGATGCCGCCACCCTGAGCTCTGCCGCACTGTCCTTTGTCAACAAGTTCAAGCCGGAATACGTTCTGGATGTGAAGCAGAACGCCGGCTCTGTGGAGATCAGCCTGCGCAGCGAGGCCTTTGCCACCGCGCTGTCTGAAGCGGTTGACGAAATGATGTCCAACCGTGCCCTGGCAGAACTGGTGGACCGTCGTGCCAGACTGGAGGGCGGCATGTCCTTTGCCCAGATTCAGAAGGACTGGCTGAAGAACCGCGAAGCCACCCTGGAAGCCATTCGCAACATCAGGAGCACCGAAACCATCGAGGCCAACGGCCACAGCGTTTCCCACTTCGAAATCAGCGAACAGAATTCTGAAAAGGGCGCCCTGTGCTTCGACACGGATTCCTTTGTCAATGTCGAGTCGGGCGAGATTGAATTCAAGGCCTGCATGGGATATCCGAATGAAGATCCTGCCGTGCTCTATGAATTAACCCTGAACCCGTATTATTACCGGGAGAAGGTCACCGCCGGAGATTCCATGGCTGAAGTGAGGGCCAATATCGATTACGGCAGGATCACCGACGGAAAGCTCATCTCTGTGGTGGAAGGAAAAGAGAACCTGAGAGTGGACTTTGGACCGGACTATCTGTACGCAAAGGGACCCAAGGGCGGTATCAGCACCTCTGTTCGTGAAACCTGGACGGGCAAGATCCGTTACGTGCTCGTGGCGGAGAGTGCCAAGGGTGAGGAAGTCGCCCTTACCTTTGATTTCTATGAGGATGGCGACAGCCTTGTGTGCGAGATGTTCTCCGGCAATGCTGAGAATTCCCTGAAGATCAAGCTCAGCAGGATTGACAGAGTGGACATCAGGGACCTGAGCACTTCGGAAAAAATCAACGAGATCACGGCTGAAGACATCAAGGCCATGCTGGAAAGCATTTCGATGCTGCTGGGCAGCTCTGAAACCAAGTAACACAAGCAAATCATCCCCTGGATCCTTGAACAGGATCCAGGGGATTTTCATATCTCCCCTCACGGCCCTGCAGCCGGAGGGGAACAGGGATACGTCCTGTACCTCCGGGGAAGGAAGCGCCTGAGCGCTGTGCAGGGGAGGAACAGGGAGGTGCTTTTCTCCGCCGGAAATCCCGAAGGCCCGGAGGGACATCTGAACATCCGTGGAAGAGTGAACGGGCAGGCGA
>OMRS01000198.1 GCA_900313545.1 uncultured Eubacteriales bacterium
GAGCTACGCGCTCTATCCCCAGATGACGGTATATGACAACATCGCTTTCGGCCTGACCCTGCAGGGCGTGGACGAGGACATTATCGAGGAGCGGGTGAAGAAAACCGCCGCCATCCTGGGCCTGACGGATTATCTGGACCGTCTTCCCCGGGCGCTTTCCGGCGGACAGCGCCAGCGGGTTGCCATCGGCCGAGCCATTATCCGGAAGGTCGGCGTCTTCCTGATGGATGAGCCCCTTTCCAACCTGGACGCCAAGCAGCGCGTCACCATGCGGTCTGAGATCGCCCAGATCCACCGGGAAACCGGCGCCACCACCATTTACGTCACCCACGATCAGACGGAGGCCATGACCCTGGCGGATCGGATCGTCGTCATGAAGGATGGGTATGTGCAGCAGATCGGAACCCCCTATCAGCTCTATAATGAGCCGGAAAATGTGTTCGTCGCCGGCTTCATCGGCGAGCCCCCCATGAACTTCCTCCGCCGTGAGGTGAAGAACGGCGCCGTTTCCTTCGGCGGCAATGTTCTGGATCTGAGCCGGCTCCTCGGCGATAAGGTGAAGGAATATGAAGGAAAAGGGATTGTGTTCGGTTTCCGGCCGGAGCATATCGAGCTCCAGCCTACCGGGGACGACTTTGAGATCAACTGCAAAGTGGAACTGACGGAGATGCTCGGAGACAACTCGAATATCTATATTACAGCGGAGGAGGACAAAGCCATCCTGAAGGTGGACAGCCATGATACTCCGCAGATGGATATCGGTTTTACCTTCTATATCCCGCTGAAGAGCGTGTACCTGTTCGACGCGGCCACAGAGAAGCGGATTCACCTGTAAGCCGGCTTTTCCTGTCTCCCTCGCGAAAAGGTGACGCGCTGCCTGAAACTCACCGATGCCCATTCCTCCCTTCGGAATGGGCATTTTTTCAGAAGGAGGAGCAACATGTACGAAGAGATCCATCACTATGTTCACGAGCTGATTGCCAATTCCACCCCTGACCGCACCGCCTGGAACATCGAGCAGGTTCGCCAGGGAAAGCCGACCTCCTGGAATTATATCGATGGCTGCATGATGACCGCCCTGCTTCAGCTTTCGGCGATCACCGGCATGGAGGAATACGCGCGCTTCGTGGAAGCTTTTATTGACGCCTTTGTGTCCGATGACGGCACCATCCGCACCTTTGATCCCTCCAAACACACCCTGGATGATATCAACGAGGGACGGGTGCTCTTCCCTCTCCTGCAGAGGACCGGCCGGGAAAAATACGCCAGGGCCGCCGAACGGCTTCATCAGGCCCTGCTGGATCAGCCCCGCACGGAAGAAGGGAATTTCTGGCATAAGGAAATCTATCCGAACCAGGTCTGGCTGGACGGCGTCTACATGGCCATGCCTTTCCTGGCCCTGTATGAAACGAATCTTGGTAAAAAAGACTTCTCGGATCTGGCCGCCCAGCTGAAGGTGATCCGGATGCGGATGCGCGATCCGAAGACGGGGCTGTATTACCATGGATACGATGCCTCCCGCAAGGCCTTCTGGGCGGATCCCGTGACAGGCTGCTCCGCGAATTTCTGGCTGCGGGCCCTGGGCTGGTTCTCCGTGGCGCTGGCCGATCTCGCGGAGATTCTGCCGGATTATGAAGCCCGGACCGCCGCGCTGGAAATCTTCACGGATCTCATGGCAAGCATGCTTCCCTTTGCGGACGAGGCGACCGGCATGTACTGGCAGGTCGTGGACCAGGGCGGCCGGGAGGGCAACTATCTGGAATCCAGCGGTTCCTCCATGATTGCCTACGCCATGCTGAAGGGCGCCCGGCTCGGCATTCTGGAGCAGAGCTACCGCCTTCAGGGGCAGAAAACCTTCCGGGGAATCTTTGATACCTGCCTCAGCTTCACGGAAGGCCGGATGAACATGGACCACATCTGCCTGGTCGCCGGTCTCGGCCCCGAGACAAACCGCCGCAGGGACGGCTCCTATGCCTATTACATCTCCGAACCGGTGGTGAAAAATGACGCCAAAGGGGTTGCGCCTTTCCTGCTCTGCTTCACGGAAATGCTGCAGCTGAGATAATATTTCATCAGACTTTTGCCGCAAGCCAATAAACGGCCGTAAATGCCCTTTCCGCCTCCTTCGCGTTCCGGACGGACAAAGAGATCTGTTTCGTCCTGAAACGCCTTTCCGGGCGAAATACGGGCTTTTACGGCCGTTTTCGGAATCTGTTCCGGATTTCCGCTGCAGATTTCGCAAGAATAACAAAAACCCGGATCTGTCCGAGACAGCCCGGGATTTTTGCATGCTGTCAATCAGCCCTGCTTCTGCTTGTGCTTCGGATTTTCGCAGATGACCATGACCCGGC
>OMRS01000265.1 GCA_900313545.1 uncultured Eubacteriales bacterium
AAGGGGGCTGCAGCATCTCATGTACCGCTTCACAGCGTTGCGCCGGTCTCGGCTCCGGATGCGCAATCCCTTCCGAACATGCGGAAAGCCGCCCGCAGCAGTGCTGCAGGCGGCTGTTTGCGTGCAGGAAGGTTATGCCTTCCTCACTCCGATCACGATGTGATGATTGTCGCTTTCCCGTGTGCGGATGGTCTGGATCAGACAGGGCGTCGGCACCCCGTTTATCATCCTGAGGAACGGGACGGTAACGGTCTCCTCCTGCCCCACCCACTGCATCAGGCTGGCCTTTCCGGTCGCTTCCCTGACCCGCTCCAGGTCGGATTCATGCACCTCCCTGAGCAGCTTTTCCCTCGCCTCGCTGAAGAAGTCCACGCCGCCGGGAAGGATTTCAAGGTCACCGTTTCTGGACATGTCAAACTCCAGATAGAAGTCCGTGACCACATCCACGTAGAAGATGTTCTCAAAGTCGCTGGTCAGCGCCTTGGAAATGCTCATATAGGTCTTTTTGGTTGTCTTCGGAATGGTGATCTCGGCACTGGCAAGCTCAAGCAGGAAATGGTCAAAGGCTTCCGGCGGCACGGGTTTGGAGAAGTAATAGCCCTGCACCATATCGCAGCCCATGGCCTTGAGCACCAGATACTGCTCCTCGGTTTCCACGCCCTCGGCCACCACGGGCACATGCAGGTAGTCCGCAATGTCGATGATCAGCTCGATCATCCGAACGTCCCGCTTCTCGCCAAAGGCGCTGCGAACAAAGCTCATATCCAGCTTCAGCGCGTCAATGGGCAGGTGCGAGAGCATTCCCAGGGAGGAATAGCCTGTCCCGAAGTCGTCCATCTCGATGCGGAAGCCCATGCCCATGCCGCGCAGTTCCTTGGCGGTGGAGATCACCTGGTCGGAGTCCCCGGTATAGGCTGATTCGGTGATTTCCAGCATCAGGTCCTCCGGCTGGAGATCGTATTCATCCAGGATCTCCTTAAAGATGCTCTTCAGGTCCGGCGTCAGCATATCAATCCGGGAGACGTTGACCGAGACCGGCACGGCATAGCCGAAGCGGTTCTTCCAGTCCCTGATCCTCGCCGCAGACTCCCGCCAGACAAACTGGTCAAGGTCCAGAATCAGGCCGTTGTCCTCCAGCAGCGGGATGAACAAGCCGGGGCTGATCATGCCCAGCTCGGGATGGTCCCATCTGACCAGCGCCTCCGCGCTGGACAGGACGGGCTTGTCAGGCCGGATGTCATACTTGGGCTGGAAGTAGACCTTGAAACGGTGGTTCTCCAGAGAGGGCTTGAAGTCCTCCAGGAGCCGCGCCTTGTGGAGCTCCGCCTCATGCATTTCATTGTCATAGATACCGATGGCATTGCGGTAGCCGTTCCTGACGGAATTCGCCGCGATCTTCGCGTAGTCAAAGCGGCGCTCGATCTGCAGCGACTTGTCCACCTGCGAGTAGACGCCCATGCGCAGGCGGACCCGGTTTTCGGAGACATCCTCCTCGGCCAGGCCCTCGGAGACCTTCTTCAGAATCATCCCGTAGTCATCCCTGTGCGGGCAGTAAATCTGGAACGTGTCCGCGCCCCGGCGGCAGGCCATGCCGCCCACTTCCCGGGAGATCTGGCGCACCTGCTTGCCGATGCGGGCGAGCACGCTGTCACCGTACTGCTTTCCGTACCGCTCGTTGATCATGTGGAAACGGTTGATATCCAGGACGATGGCATCCATGGGCATATCCATGTAGTGCTGGTCATACATCCGGACATAGCGCAGGAAGAATTCCGGGTTAAAAAGGTTGGTCAGGCTCTCACGTTCCGTGGACTGGATGATGTTCCTCTTTTCGGAAAGCTCGATGCACCGGTCCACGCGGGCCTGGATAATCTCCGCGGAGGGATAGGGCTTGGGAATAAAGTCATACGCGCCGAGCTTCAGGCACTCCACTTCCGCCGTTTCGTCCGCGGTCATCACGATGACCGGAATTCCCCTGAGCTCCTCTTCCTCCTTCATCACCCTGAGCACTTCCATGCCGTTCATCTTCGGCATCTGCAGGTCCATCATCACAAGGGCCAGGTCCTCCCTGTGGGTCTTGATCTGCTCAAGGGCCTCAATGCCGTCGGAGGCGAACAGAATTTCATGGCCCTCCTCCAGCGCCTTGCCCAGGATCGCCTGGTTGATCTTCTCATCCTCCACGATCAGGATGTATCGCTTGAGCCGCAGCAGCTCCGTGTTTTCCTCCTTCATGAACACCGGCTTGGCCGCCGCCTCAGCGTCCTCCCGCGTCATCGCCCCCATTCCCTTGAGCAGGGACTTTTCTTCATACATGAGCGAATCCGCGCGTTCAAACACGTCGTGGAAGCAGCTGTCCTCCGCGGGTCTGTACTCGGAAAGCCCTCCGGAAACCACCACGTCCCGGGTGCTGATGTGTTCCACGGAGCGGTCATGCAGCGCCAGGACCAGCTCCTTGCGGATAAGGAAATCCCTGCCTTTGAGGATGACCACGAATTCATCCCCGCCCGTCCTGAACACCGGGCTGTGCTGGAAGATGTCGCAGATCATGCGGCTTGCCTTGAGGATGTACTCATCGCCCGCCTTGTGGCCCAGGGTGTCGTTGATCACCTTGAGGCCGTTCACGTCACAGACGACCACGGCAAACTCGTCTGACGACTTTTCCTGGATGGCCTTGTCACACTCCTTCTGCTGCAGAAGGAAAGCATGCTTGCTCTTGACCCCCGTCATGGGGTCCGTCAGCGCCACGTTCCGGGCCTGGTCGCGCTCCTCCGAGGCTTTCTTCTCCCACTTCTGCATCGAGAGATGATTGACCAGCATCACGGCCAGGGACAGCCCGAACAGCACCGTGATGACCATCACGCTGGTATTGTCCGCGTCGTGCAGGCGCTCCAGCTGGATTTCAAAGAATTCAGGCGCTTCGATGGCCATGGTCTCCTTGTCCGCCGTGCCGTCAAAATAGCTGTGGATGTCGCGGATAATGTCCTGTTCACGGCTTTCGTTGAGCCGTTCCGCCCAGGTCATCGCCATCAGGACGATGAATGCCAGCAGGACGATCCACACAATGATGGCCTTGCCGAAGTGCCGGGCGTGGTCCTTGCGGATGACGCCGTTGAAGAAAAACAGGCCGAAAATCGCCCAGACCGCCATCAGGACATAGGTTTCCGTTTCGATGGTGTGGTCAGCAAACAGGCTCGGGAACAGCAGGAAGACCAGGAAAGCGATCAGGATGGGAATGCAGATGCCGCTGATCACCCTTTCCTTCCCGCAGCCCTTCTCCTTTCCGGAGACCTTGAACACCGCCAGCGAAGCCGCTCCGTAGAGGATCGTGGCGCCGATGGTCGTGGTGTCCACGATCCACCCGATGGCTGTCCTTCCGACGAACGGGATGGGAAGGGATACCAGCAGTACCAGCAGGATGGTATTGACCGGGATCTCCTTGTCGTTCAGCTGGGCAAACTCCTCGCGAAGAATGCCGTCCTTTGCGGCGGCATAGCACAGGCGGCTGACCGTGCGCAGCATGCCGATCAGGCTGGTGAGCACCAGGCAGATCAGGGACACCATCAGGATCAGCACACCGGTCTGTCCCAGATAATGGTTGGCGGCATAAAATGCGGGAAGCCCCGCGATTCCCTCAAACTCATTCAGGCGGCGGATATAGTCAAGCCAGCTGTTGCAGCCCTCGGGATAGGCGGTGACGCTCATCAGGACCACAAAGATGTACAGCAGGGTTGTGACCGCGGCGGAAGTCACGAGAATGCGGAACATTTTATCGTGCCCGCAGCGGCTTTCCTCCACGGAATGGGAAATGCTCTCAAAGCCGATAAAGGCCCAGGGGGAGACAAAGGCGATGCGCACCACCTGGCGCAGGGCGTTTGTGTCCGGCACAAACGCCGGGGCCATGGTCCTCCCCGAGCGGCCGAATCCCAGCAGGGCCACCACAAAGCAGACCGTGATGCCCGCGGTGAACACCAGGGCCATGGTCACCATGGCCCGCGCCGTGCCCGTCTTGCTCTTTGCGCACAGCAGCGCGACAAGGCCCATGGCCGCCATGGTCACCAGGGCCTCCCCCAGATAGACCTCGTAGTCGAAGATCGTGTACAGATACCCGACCTTGAAGACTCCCTGCAGAAAGTAGCGCGCAAACAGGGGGATGCTCGTCGCGTTTGCCCAGAAAATGGAGATATAGATCAGGAACATGAACCAGCCCACCAGGAAGGCGCGGTCATATCCGAAGATATGCTTCACATAGTTGTACAGTCCGCCCGCTCCGGGGTAGCGCTGGGACAGAAAATGATAGTGGCTGGACACCATCAGCATCATGGCAAATCCGATCAGCAGCCCGAGCACGGACCCCAGCGGCCCCGCCTGGGAGAGGTATGTCCGGCTGGTGACCACCAGGGACCCCCAGCCGATGGCCGAACCTACCGACAGTGCCCACAGCGCCAGCGGCGACAGATAGGGCCGCATCTGTTCCTGATTCCGGGGCGCAGATGATGTTTCCTTCAAGTTGATCTCTCCTCTGCATGTCAAAATGTGGGGAATTCGTGCCGGGTCCTTTGCCCGGAACCGCCTTACGCCTGTCTGATGCCGAGCACGATGTGGTGGCTGTCGCTCTCCCGCGTCCGGATCGTCTGGATCAGGTACGGGACGGGGATTCCGTTTTTCATTCTGGCAAAAGGAAGCGTAATGGTCTCCTCCTGCCCGGCCCAATGCACCAGGCTTCCCTTGCTGGTGGCCTCCCTGACCTTTTCCTGGTCCGTCTCGCTGACGCTCCGCAGCAGCTTTTCCCTGGCATCATTGAAAAAGTCCATCCCGCCCGGACGGATTTCAAGGTCACCCCTCGGGTCCATGTCAAACTCCAGATAGAAATCGGTGACCACATCCACATAGTAGATCTTTTCAAAGTCGCTGGACAGCGCCTTTGAAATGCTCATATAGGTCTTTCTGGCCTCCTGGGGAATCTCCTCCTCGGCCTCCGTGCGGTCAATCAGGAAATGGTCAAAGGCCTCCGGCGGCACGGGCTTGGAGAAATAATAGCCCTGTACCAGGTCACAGCCCATGGCCTTGAGCACCAGGTACTGCTCCTCGGTTTCCACGCCCTCGGCCACCACGGGCACATGCAGGTAGTCCGCAATGTCGATGATCAGCTCGATCATCCGCACGTCCCGGTTCTCGCCAAAGGCGCTGCGCACAAAGCTCATGTCCAGCTTCAGCGCGTCAATGGGCAGGTGCGAGAGCATTCCCAGGGAGGAGTACCCTGTGCCGAAATCGTCCATCTCGATGCGGAAGCCCATGCCCATGCCGCGCAGTTCCTTGGCGGTGGAGATCACCTGGTCGGAGTCCCCGGTATAGGC
>OMRS01000040.1 GCA_900313545.1 uncultured Eubacteriales bacterium
CCAAGAAATCGATGGCCGGCCCTATCATGTCCGGGTGTTCTTCCCGGAGGGAACGGCAGCAACCCTCCAGGAGAAGATTGAACAGATACTGCGCATGGAAATGATGAAGATTGCAGACGAGGGAGCTAGTTAATGCCTGCCAGATTCTAGGATAGTTTTTCATGCTCTCTGCCGTAGATTAGCAAAAAGTACTTGACAAATTGTTTCAGGAGAAGACAGCCTGTATGGACGGGAGGCGCATCGCAAAAAGGCTTTGGGTGTCAGAAACCGCAGGAGATACACAGCGATGTTTGGGCAAACGTTCGCCCCTGTCAGAAGATCATCACGGGATGCAGGTATGGCCCGTGCCATATGAACCGCATCCGCTGATCTGCTCCTGTCGCCGTGATCTGCTTTGCCATCTCAGTTCATGCGCCGGGTCTTTGCACCCTGCCGGCGAAGGAAGGGCTTCGCGCGTCCGGCCAGGCCCCGCCGCAGTCCGGGACAAAGCGCCCCGCCTCCCGCCCGATTGCAGGGGGGCCGCCCGCGTGCGCAGCGGGCATCTGAAGCGCCGTCCTCCCGCCCGGCGCGGCTTACCGCACCCTGATCGCGCAGAGGCCGTGCTTCCTGCAGCACGCGACGATCTTTCCTGATCCGCGGTAAAAGAAACGCGCCTGCGCATTTCCTTCCGGATACAGGGTCCGGATTTCACAGCGGTCCATGGTCACGTATGCGGCAAAGGTGAGATAGTGGTCCTTGGTCATGGGATGGTCCGACGTCACATACAGCTCGTCCTCCACCCGCTCCACCCGGAGAGGGTGCTCAGGGTCCGGTTCCTCCTCCTCCATGGCCGGGAGCTGGATGCCGCAGCAGGAAATCACCGCGTTTCCCCTCGCGAGGATGACGTTCCCGCACACGGGACAGATGTAAAAGCAGCTTTTCAGCATGTTTGACGCCCGGTTGCCGTTGGTGACAGCCTGACCGCACAGCAGCTCCGCAACCGACACGTGCAGGGCCTTTCCGAGCGGTTCCAGCAGGGACACGTCGGGAAAACCGCGCCCGTTCTCCCACTTTGACACCGCCTTGTCGCTCACGCGGAGCATCCCGGCCAGCTCCGCCTGCGTCAGGTGCTGTTTTTCCCGCAGCGCTTTGATCGCCGCGCCTGTGACATAGTGATTCATGGTTCCTCACTCCTTTCGGGGAACAGCATAACCCCGGGGGCGCGGGATCACAACCTACGCTCCGTAGAGTCCCCTCCAAAGCCCGCGTTCCCCGGGAAACGCCCGCGAACCGCACCGCCTTCCCCGGCCCGGGCACGCAGAAACGGAGAAGAGATCCTTTGCGGTTCTCTTCTCCGTCTGGTTCTTTTATTTTCCCGGGTGCAGACCTCAGGTCATGTTCAGCACGCCCACGGCCACGGCCACCGTCCCGTACACCGGATTGGTGGCGATCCTTTTGGCAAAGGCGCGCACCTTCGTCCCGTCCGGCATGGTCTCCTCGATCAGCGCCGGCTCATCCGATTCGGTGCAGCTCCTCACGCCGTCCATGATCTGCTCTCCCTTTCCGGTGGGATAGGCGGTGTACTCGACGCCCTCCTCCATGAGATCATATCCGAAGAACTGCAGCATGAAGGACCGGAAGGACTCGTTGCTGCGCACAAAGCGGACGCCCTCGCCCCAGATCTCCAGGATGGCCATGGGCATGGAGTTGAAGTAGTGCCCGATGCTGTCCTCGCTGTCCTTGGCGATCATGCTGATGTCAAACAGGTTCACGCGGCCCATCCGGTCAAAATATCCGGACTCAGAGGGGTTTTCAAATCCGCTCTGGTTCCCCGTCCGGTAACGTTCAAGGATCTTCTCCACCGGGATCGGGCGGCAGAAATAGTACCCCTGCAGCTTCGCGCAGCCGATCTCCTGCAGAAAGCGCACCTGCTCCTGCGTCTCCACGCCCTCGCAGACGGTGTCCACCCCCAGGGCGTTGGCCATGCGCATGAGCTCCGTCAGGAGTATCCGCCCGTTGTTCCCGTTGTCCATCTGCTGCATGAACCGCATGTCAAACTTCAGCAGATCGAATTTGAGCGACTGCAGCACATCCAGGGAGGAATAGCCGCTGCCGAAGTCATCCATCCACACCGGGAAGCCCATCTCCCGGAAGCGGGCGATATGGCCCTGCATTTCCTCAAAGCTGCTCCCGATCACGCTCTCCGTGATTTCGATGGTGAGCCGGCTGTGAGGGATGCCCGCCGCATCCACGCGCCTGCGGACCTCCTCCACGATGTCACAGGAATCAAAATCCGAACGGGACAGGTTGATCGACTGGGGGACGATATGCAGCCCCTCCTCCCGCAGAAGCTTCAGCTTCTCCAGGATGCGCTCCAGCACATACAGGTCCAGCCTGTAGATGAGGTGGGCGTCCTCCAGGATCGGGATGAACTCCGCAGGGGAAAGCATCCCCTTCTCCGGATCGATCCACCGGGCCAGGGCCTCCTCATCGCAGACCTTTCCGTTGAGCGCCCGGACGATCGGCTGATAATACACGGTGATCCACCGTTCCCTGAGCGCCCGGTCAAAACTGGACAGGATATACTGCTTCCGGTCGGTCTCCTCCAGCATGCGCTGTTCAAAGAACCGGAAGGCCGAGGTGAAATGCTTCTTCAGAAGGTCGCAGGCCAGCTTGGCCCTGTCGCATGCGGTGCTGACCCGGACCCGCTCCATCCGGACCGGATAGATGCCCACGCGGACCGTCGGCGGCCTGCCGGCCCCGGTTCCGCGCCACTCCTCAAAAAACTCCCCGAGGGACTTCTCCAGCCCCTCCTCCGCCGCGACGGCGGCGAAATGGTCCTGGCCGACATGGCTGCAGTTTTCCGCGCCGAAGTACTTGATCATCAGGCGGGCGAAGGATCTGAGCAGCAGGTCCCCGCCCTCGAACCCGAACTGCCGGTTGTAAAACTTCATGCCGTTCAGGTCGATGTACAGAATGGCCGGGGAAACCCCGTCCCTTTCCATCCCTTCGATCCTTTGTTCGCAGGTTTTGAGGAAGCCGCTGATGGTCTGCAGCCCCGTCAGATGGTCAAGGC
>OMRS01000239.1 GCA_900313545.1 uncultured Eubacteriales bacterium
ATATAGTATTCCATTTGTGCAACCTTCAGATTCTCGCCATAGAAGCCCAAATGGTTATAGAACATTTTAGCGAAGACGCGCAGGACATCAGTCTTGTCCTTATTAATGGAACCCTCGATATCAATGTTGAAAAGGATGGTTTCTGCCTTCACGCGGGTAGCACGATCGATCATCATAAAAGTCGCAGGGTCATCGGAAAACTTCTCCCGGAACATCTATCTCTACGACCGTTTTGCCGTCGATTTCTTTATTCTCCAGAATGTAGGAAACGCTACTTCGTGTGATTGTTGATCTTTTGATTCCTTCCGTTTGACCAGGACGTTTTTTCTTCTTTTCTTTTTTATCTCTCCATGATAGAATGCATCGTAGACAAGCGATGAAGGAAACAAGTACGGGTTCCTTTCCCTTCAAGAGAACAGCCGGGTGGTGCAAGGCTGCAGGGGAGAGTTCCCGGAATACATTCCGGAGCCTCTTCCTGAATTCAGTAGGGAATGACGGGTCTGCCCGTTACAGCAGCCTGGAGGGGCATATGCCCGAACCAGAGGTGGTACCACGAGTCATGTCGTCCTCTGTCCTGCAGTCACTGCAGGACAGTTTTTTTATGGCGAAAAGAAAATGGCGCACAGCGCCGGAAAGGACAGAATCATGCAGATTTATGAAGAATTGCAAAAACGCGGCCTGATTGCACAGGTCACTGACGAAGCGGAGATCCGCGAACTGATCAACAATGGCGGTGCAAGGTTTTATATCGGCTTTGATCCCACTGCAGACTCTCTGCATGTCGGTCACTTCATGGCGCTTTGCCTGATGAAACGCCTGCAGATGGCCGGCAACAAGCCCGTGGTGCTCCTGGGCGGAGGGACGGGATACATCGGGGACCCCAGCGGACGCACGGATATGCGCTCCATGATGACCCCGGAGACCATTGCCCACAACTGCGAATGCTTCCGCAAACAGATGGAGCGTTTCATCGAGTTTGGGGAAGACAAGGCCATCATGGTCAACAACGCTGACTGGCTTCTGAAGCTCAACTACATCGACCTGCTGCGGGAGGTGGGCGCCCACTTCTCCGTCAACAACATGCTTCGTGCCGAGTGCTACAAGCAGCGTCTGGAGCGGGGGCTCTCCTTCCTGGAGTTCAACTACATGATCATGCAGTCCTACGACTTCCTGCACCTGCATACCAAGTACGGCTGCAACATGCAGTTCGGCGGCGACGACCAGTGGAGCAATATGCTGGCCGGTACCGAGCTCATCCGCCGCAAGACCGGAGATGACGCCTATGCCATGACCATCACCCTGCTGCTCAACAGCGAGGGAAAGAAGATGGGCAAGACGGCCCGGGGTGCGGTCTGGCTGGATCCCAACAAGACCAGTCCCTTCGAGTTTTTCCAGTACTGGCGCAATGTGGATGACGCCGATGTCATGAAGTGCATCCGCATGCTGACCTTCGTTCCCCTTGAGAAGATCGACGAGATGGATCATTGGGACGACAGCCGTATCAATGAAAAGAAGGAGCTTCTCGCCCTCGAGCTCACCTCCCTGGTCCACGGACGTGAGGAAGCCGAAAAGGCCCTCGAGGCCAGCCATGCCCTGTTCTCCGGTGACGGCGATGATTCCAACATGCCCACCACCACCCTGACCGGGGATGAGCTGACGGAGAATGCCATCAACATCATCGATCTTGCCCTGCGCTGCGGTCTGGCAAAATCCAAGTCCGAGCTTCGCAGGCTCATCCAGCAGGGAGGTCTTTTCCTGAACGGCGAGGCTGTCAGCGATATCGGCCTGTGCGTGACCCGCGATCAGCTGAGCGACGGCGTCAAGCTGCGCAAAGGGAAAAAGGTCTTCCACAAGGCCATCCTTTCCTGATCCACCGCAAACCACGTTTGAATATCGGCCATGCCGGAATTCCATTTCCGGCATGGCCGCATTCATTTGGGGCGCTGGTCCTCCTCCGCATCCGGTTTTCCCTGACTCATCGTTTCCCTCCGCGGAGCTGGTGTCAAAAGCCTCGCATTTCCATCCGTCCTCGCTCCTCAGATGAGGAAGCCGTCCGCCCTGATCACACGGCCTCCCTGCCCTCCGGTTCCCTGCAGCTGCCCGGGCACGTCACACAGACGGGGGATTTTGTCAGGACGTGAACGCCCGAAAGCCTCCGCCTTGGCAACCCTCCCCGGCTGTCCTCCCGTGAGGTTTTGCCGCCTCCTGACCCGGACCCCGGCCTGACTCCCGGGGAAAGGACGGGGGATGCCCCGTTTCCCGGGGCAAATCCGGCATGGCCGCAGACCCTCCTCCGGGAAGGAAGCCCCCGTCAGCTCTGAACAGCTGTCCCCTTCTCTCCATGGGGCCGTCCACCGGCGCTTTGTCCGTGCATCCCGCACATCCATGACTCCCATCCGCATCGCGCATCAAGCCGCATGGAAGCGGTGTCCCCCTCACCCCTCTCCTTATTCTGTTCTCCCGTCCCGCCCCGTTCGCACCTATGCCCTGCCGGGCCTTTTTTCATGACTTCCGGTTTTCCCTGCCGAATGGGCTTGTCATCCCTGACCGCAGGTCGTATGGTGTCCGCAGATAAGATGCTGTAGCCCTCATATGCCGCTCCTTCCGGCATATCCTCCCGTGCCCCCGCCGGCTGCTTCGGCAAAGGCGCCGGCATTTAAAAAGGCATCCGCGCCGCTTCTGTTCATCCCTCCGGTTTTCCGGCCGTGCCATCCTTCTCTCCCCTGAACAGCCCTTCGCCCCCGTTTCCGGCATCCCTGCCGAATGTGGTCCGCGGATGGCTTTCCGCTGTGTCAGGGCCGTTCAACGGGTATGCCCCCTTCCCCAGATGATTACACAATGCAAGGAGGAATCGAATGTATTCCAGTCGACAGGAACAGATCTATGTCATCGACCATAAGAATCCGGATACCGACTCCATCTGTTCGGCCATCGCCTATGCGGATATCAAGAACCGCACCACCCAGTCCAAAAAATTCATCGCCAAGCGCGCGGGCCACATCAATGCGGAAACCGAGTATGTGCTCAAGCGTTTCGGAGTCCCCGCCCCGGGCTACATGCCCAATGTCGGCACGCAGGTGAAGGACATGGACATTCATAAATGCCCGAATGCCGATCCCTCCACCTCCCTCAAGTCCGCGTGGGACCTGATGAAGGAAAACAACCTGGTCATGCTGCCGATCACGAACGACGCGGGCCGCCTGGAGGGCCTGATCACCGTCAACGACATCGCACAGATCTATATGGACACCACCGACAGCATGCTCCTGTCCAACGCCCGGACCCAGTACCGCCGCATTGCTGAAACCGTCCAGGGAACCATCCGCACCGGAAACGAATCGGATGTCTTCACCTCAGGCAGGGTCCTGGTGGGCACCGCAAATCCCGAGCTCCTGAGTGCCATTCTGGAAAAAGGGGATATGGTCATTCTGGGCGACCGGGAGGAGGACCATCTCGTGGCCCTGGATCGGGACGTCAGCTGCATCATCGTGGGACTCAACATGGAGATCTCCGAGCGCGTGCTGAAGATCGCCCGGGAAAAGAACATCGTGGTCATCTCCTCCGTGCTGGACACCTTTACCATCGCCCGCCTGATCAATCAGAGCATCCCCATCGGCCATATCATGACCCGGGGGAACATGGTCACCTTCTCCACCGAAGACTTTACCGATGACATCCACGACGTCATGATCAAGAACCGTCACCAGTCCTTCCCGGTCCTGGATACCAAAGGGCGCTGCCTGGGCACCATTTCCCGGCGCAATTTCCTGGACATGCACAAGAAAAAGGTCATCCTGGTCGACCACAACGAAAAGGGCCAGGCTGCCGACAGCATCGAGGACGCCGAGATTCTGGAGATCATCGATCACCACAAGCTCGGGACGCTGGAGACCATGACGCCCATCGCCTTCAGGAACCAGCCGGTGGGCTGCACGGCCACCATCCTATACCAGATTTACGGCGATCAGAAGCTGGAGATCGACGAGAAGATCGCCGGCCTTCTCTGCTCCGCCATCATCTCCGATACCCTGATGTTCCGCTCCCCCACCTGCACGCTGCAGGACAAAATGGCCGCCGGGGCCCTGGCGCTCATCGCCGGCGTCGAGATTCCCCAGCTTGCCCGGGAAATGTTCCGGGCAGGAAGCAGCCTGAGCAAAAAGACCCCGGAGCAGATCTTCTACCAGGACTACAAGCAGTTCATCGGCGAGGGCGATACGGTCTTCGGCGTGGGACAGATCAGCTCCATGGACGAGGAGGATCTCCGGCAGATCAAGGCGAAGCTCAAGCCCTACCTCGAGACGGAGAGCGAGGCCCATCACGTGGACAAGGTGTACTTCATGCTCACCAACATTCTGGAGGAAAGCACCGAGCTCATCTATTACGGTCACGAGAGCGAAAAGCTGGCCGAGCTGGCGACAAATGTCAAGCCCGTCGACGGCAGCTTCATCCTCCCCGGCGTCGTTTCCCGCAAAAAGCAGCTGATCCCCGCTTTCATGCATGCGGCGCATGTCATGGCCTCCAATATGGACGCGTGATGGTGTCCCCCTTCGCGGATGCGTCCCGGGAACATCTCCTCTTCCATTTGGATGGGCACAGCCCTGTCCCGGCATCACAAAAGCCCGGCGGAAATCCTCCGCCGGGCTTTTGCGTGTCTTCATATTCTCTGGGAAATCTGCGCCTTCCCGCACCGTCCGTTTTACATTTCCCGGGACGCGCTTTCCTCCGTCCCGCCTTCCATGGAAAGCGCCAGCCGTCTCAGCAGGCGGCCGTCCCGCTCGTCAAAGATCCAGATGTACACCAGGTTTTCCCCGCCGTCCTCGGTATCAAAGCCGTCCTCCGTTCCCGCTCCGTCCCGGATCCACAGCTTGCGCCGCTCGCCGTTGGAGGCATACTGCCACTGTCCAAAGGAGGTTTCCCCTTTTCCGGCGCCCTTTCCGGTGATCTCCTCCAGGGTCTTCCGCGCTGGATCAAACATCACAAAATACGCTTCCCGGTCCTCCGCGGCGCCCAGCAGCTGCTCCAGGGGATAGATGCGGTCCGACCAGACCTCGTCCCCTTCATCCCCTTCAAAGATATGGTGCCTGGCGATGTTCTGCAGCAGCATCACCAGCTGTTCATCGTCATAAAAGTCCGAATTTTCGGGAATGGAAACGCAGCAGGCAAAATCCGGATCATGCAGCAGCATCAGGATTTCCCGGATGCCAAAGCTCATGTCAAAGAAGCTCGCCTTGTAATCCACATATTCATCATACTGCCCTTTCCAGTGGGCGTAGGCCGGATCCTGGCGATGGTCCGCGATGTCATAGTGCTCCCGGATGTAGCGCCCCAGATAATCGGTGACCTTCCGGGTCCCGGAGGGATTCAGGTGGGAATTGGTGTCCGACAGGTCCACGCCGTAGTCCACGATGCTGTCCATCTGGACAAAATCCAGGAACCGGCAGCCGGTCTCCTCGGCGATGTACTCCACCACCCTTGCCGCCTGCTGCTGCACCTCGTTGGCCGGATAGGGAAGGTGCACCAGCAGCACCTCCGTTCCCCGGCTCTGGCACTGCGCAATCAGCCTGCGCAGGTACTCAAAGCCCCGCCCGTCCTCCTGCATGCTGGTAGACACCAGGGTATAGGGATCCGGTTTTTTGACCGCCACGAACATGTGGGCGCCCTTCTGGACATTCAGGTCGGGATGCAGGTCCCGGCTGGTGAGCTCATGCCACCGGGAATGGTATTTTCCCAGGGTCAGCAGGTATTCCCAGCGGATGCTGCGGACATTGTTGCCCTCAAAGTCCTCCACCAGCGGGTCGTCCATGAGGTCCAGGATCATCTGAACCTTCACCGGCGTCAGGGGATAGGCGTCCATCGCCGTATGGACATTGGGCACATCTCCGGAAATCTTTTCCTTCAGGTTGATATCGTTGATATCCACCACCACCAGCTTTGGGCTGGCGTGTTCAAAGGCGTTCATCAGCAGCCAGTAGGACACGGGCATCGTGTTGCCCTCCGAGGCGATGTTGTAGGAGGCAATTCCGTAGTCCCGCCACAGCTCCATGGGGAACACCTCATTGACCATGTGGCTGTTTCCAAGGAACAGCACCTCATACTCCTTTGCCGAATTCAGGAAGGGTTCAAACTTCTCCCTGCTGTTTTTCCGTTCAAGGAGCCGTGTCGCTCCTGCCAGCACCGCCAGCAGCAGCACAAGAAACGCCGCCACCTCCAGCACATGCCCCGCCGTCTTTTTTCCGCGGTTTGACGCTGTCATCTCTGTCCGGGTCCTCCTGTCTCCCATTGACCTGTGCAGCACCGGCATGCCGCCGGCGCCGCCCCAACCTGGGGCCTGTCTACAGGTCCTCGGTGTATTTCATCTTCTCCGGATCGATCTTCATGAGCACCTTTAAAAACTCCTCGCTCACCCTGTGGCACCCCTGCAGATCGTGGTCCATAAAATTGCCGCACTCCTCCACCGATACGCCGGGAATGTCCCCCTCATAGGTGGACATGAACAGGAAGGATTCCTGGATCAGGGAGAGCACCTCCCCGCTGCTCATGCTCCGGGTCAGAAGGACCAGTCCAGTGCGGCTCCCCATGGGGCCGATGTGGATGATCCTGTCCTGAAACCGGCCGTTCCTGGCATAGGTGGAAAACAGGTGTTCCATGGTGTGGCACACCCCGGTGGACAGGTACTCCCCGCGATTGGGCTCGCTGATGCGGATATCCCATGTCTGGATGTCCCCGTTCGTGCAGGACAGGTACACCCCCTTCCCGAGGCGCGTATGATCTGTCCTGAAGCTTGGATTCTTTGCTAGCATGTTCCTGTGTCCTCCATGTGCACGCACTCGCCGTTCCCCAAGGGGCGGTTACGGAACCACGATGACATTTTCCCGCCCGAAGGCCTGCATCACCTGGTCCATGCGCTCCTCGTCCGCCTTTTTCTCCCTTTCCTGCCGGCGCAGGATGTTTTCATCCCGTTCCGCGAAGGATCCCTCCACAGCCGCCTGGAACGTGGAGGGCACCCCCGCGATCTCCGTGAGGACCGCCTCCACCTTTTTCCGCATCTCGGGATCGATGAACATCTTCACAGTGATCGCGCCCTGTTCCTTGTCAAACACGACGACATAGTGGCTGTCATCCGCCGAAAGGAGGCGCCCTTTTCTCAGCAGGCCGAAGATGGAGATGTCCATCTCGCGGTACTTTTCCAGCGTGCGCTTCCAGATCTCCCGGGCCTCCGCCGCTACCGGCTTTTCCCGGGGCTTTTCAGGTTTGTCCGTGGAAGCCTTGATTTCCTTTGGCGCCTCCTTCGGGGCCGGCTCCCCGGACGGGGCGTTTTGCGCCCCCGCCTCCAGCCGCCTGAGCCGCTCCTCCAGGCCCTCGGGCACCGCCGCCCCCGTCTTTCGCTCCTCGAGTCTGGCCACGCGCTCCATGAGGCTCTCAAGGTCCGGCTTCTCCGGGGGCTGACAGCACCTGAGCGCCGCCGCCTCCAGGGCATACCGGGGCTGGGAATAGCCCTTGGCCTCCGTCTCCGCCTCCAGGAAGCGCCTGAGCATGGCCATCAGCCGGTCCCGGCTGGTGGAGGAGGCCTGCTCCACATACTGCCGCGCATCCTCCTGCGTCACGCCCAGCACCTGGGCCGCCTGCTCCGCGCCGCACACCGAGGCCATGAGCACGGAGCGCAGATGGGTGGAGATGTCCCTCAGGAACACCGACACCTCCTGTCCGTTCTGCATGGCCTCATCGATCTGCCGGATGCAGGAGGGGGCGTCGGCCGAGATCATGGCCTGCGTCAGGCGGAAGAGGGTATCCCTGTCCGCTGAACCCAGGACCTCCCTGACCAGCGCGTCCGTCAGCCCCTGGTCCGCGCCCATGGCATATCCCAGGCACATGTCGGCAATGGACCAGGCATCGCGCATGCCGCCCTCCGCGGCGCGGGCGATGCGCGCCACCGCCTCGTTTTCGTAGCGGATGCCGTCCTCCCTGAACGCCTTTTCCAGCCGCTGCTCGATGAGCGCCGCCGGAATGCGCCCGAAGTTGAAGCGCTGGCACCGGGAGAGGATCGTGGCCAGCAGCTTCTGCGGCTCCGTGGTGGCCAGGATGAACTTGGCATGCTCCGGCGGCTCCTCCAGGGTCTTGAGCAGGGCATTGAAGGCCCCGCTGGAGAGCATGTGCACCTCATCGATGATGTACACCTTGTAGCGCCCCACGCTGGGCGGGTATTTCACCTTGTCCCGCAGGTCCCGGATCTCGTCCACGCTGTTGTTGCTCGCGGCGTCGATCTCCAGGATATCCATATTGGTGGCATCCTGAAGCGCCAGACAGGTGGGGCACTTCCCGCAGGGATCCCCCGCCTCCGGGGCCTCGCAGTTGATGGCCCGGGCAAAGATCTTCGCCGCCGATGTTTTGCCGGTTCCGCGGGTCCCGCAGAACAGGTAGGCATGCGCAATCCGGCCATTCATCACCTGCCCCCGAAGGGTCTTGACGATGGCCTCCTGTCCGACAAACTCCTCAAACCGGGTCGGCCGGAACCGCCGGTACAACGCCTGATATGCCATGTTACCTTCCTCATCCCTATTCTTGTCGCATGGGGCATTATACACGAATTCAGGGGCAAAAAGAAGGGCCGTCAGGGCGCATTGCTTCTCTCCCCTTTTCGCGCTACAATACAGCCAGAAGTCCATCCATCGAAAAGGAGGAATTGACCATGCGCGCATATGAGCGTTTTCTTCGGTATGTCAGCGTCCATACCACCTCCGATCCCGCATCGGAGACCTTCCCGTCCGCAGAGCGTGAGCTGGACCTGGCCAAAATGCTGGCAAACGATATGCGGGAAATCGGAATGGAGGATGTGGACGTCGACTCCTACGGCTATGTCTACGGTTTTCTGTCTGCCACCCCCGGCATGGAGCAGCTTCCGCCCCTGGGGTTCATCGCCCACATGGATACCTCCCCGGAGGCCAGCGGTGAACACATCCGTCCCCAGCTGATCGAGCACTACGACGGCGGCCCGGTCACCCTGCCCGGCACGGGGGACGTGCTGGATCCCGAAGCGTTTCCGGGTCTGCGCAAGCTCGCGGGCATGACCCTCATCACCACCGACGGCACCACGCTTCTCGGCGCCGATGACAAGGCGGGCATCGCGGAGATCCTCACCGCCTGCCAGCAGCTCATCAGCTCCCGGATCCCCCACGGCCGCATCTGCGTCGCCTTCACCCCCGATGAGGAGATCGGGCGGGGCGTGGAGCACTTCGACCTGGAGCACTTCGGGGCCCTGTACGCCTACACCATCGACGGCGGGGAGGAGGGCGAAATCTCCTATGAGACCTTCAACGCCGCCCGCGCCACGGTCCGCATTTCCGGGCTGAGCGTGCACCCCGGCTCCTCCAAGGGCCGCATGATCAACGCATCCCTCCTGGCCATGGAGTATAACGCCCTCCTGCCCGCCGCCGAGATTCCCCGGTGCACGGAAAACTATGAGGGCTTCTTCCACCTGACCTCCATGTCCGGCTCCTGCGAGAAGGCGGAGCTGAACTACATCATCAGGGACCACGACAGCGCGCTGTTTGAGCACCGCAAGGGCCAGCTGCGCAAAGCCGCCGCCATCCTCAATGAGCGCTACGGCAGGGAGGTGGCCTGCGTGGAGACCGCCGACACCTACTACAACATGAGGGAAAAGATCCTTCCCCATTTCCACCTGGTGGAGCACGCGCAGGCCGCGGTGCTCCAGGCCGGGATGACGCCCCGCATCGAGCCCGTGCGGGGAGGCACCGACGGGTGCCAGCTGTCCTACAAGGGCCTGCCGACCCCGAACCT
This sequence comes from uncultured Eubacteriales bacterium, assembly GCA_900313545.1. The sequence continues at coordinate 9,796 of OMRS01000239.1, forward strand.
GTGCACCGGCGGTGCGGCCTTCCACGGGCGCTTTGAACACATCGCCGCTGAGAGCATGGACCGCTGCACCCGCATGATCCTCCTGCTGATGACCGAGCAGTCCCCAAGGGTCGAGTAACTTCCGCAGCCGCTTTGGGCCCCGCTCATGTCCCCCGGCACCTTCCGTCACCGCAAAACTGCCCGCGCAGACTGCTGCAGCCTGCGCGGGCAGTTTTTGGCATTTCCGGGCGGACGCGGCCCGCTTCCCGGCAAAGCCCCGGAAAGCCAGACTGTCCCGGACCCCATCGGTGCCTTTTTCGCTTATTTGACCCAGGAGAGGATGGTGCCCTTTATCTCCTCCCGGATCTCCGGCGCAAAACCCTCGATCTGCGCAAAGTGTCCCGCTCCGACCAGAATAAATCTCCTGAAATTCGGATTGTCCCCGCCGTCGATGTACATGGCGCTCCAGGGGTCAAGATCTCCCCCGATCAGGACGATCGGAAGGTCGGTGGTTTTTGCAAAGGCATCCAGCGCTTCATATTCCCCCGGAACAAAGGTGAACGACGCCTTCTGGTCATCCTCAAGCACGACATTCTCAAAAAAGTCCCGTTCCTCCTCCGGCGTGAGCCTCAGGCGGTCCTCCAGCCCTGCTTTTCCGAGGGCGGCGCGCAGGTACGAAAAATCCAGTCCGTAAAAGCCCTCATTGATCAGGGCCCCGGAATAATAGGCAAAGCCTGCGTGGTCCGCGGAATAGCTGGACGGATCCCCGTATTTTTGAAGCAGCGCAAAGAACGCATCCGTCCTGGCCGTCCCCTCCGGCAGTGCAAGGACCTCTTCAATCTCGGAAACCGGCCCGCCGCTCATCCAGATACTGCTCTGGAATTCCAGTACGGCCAGATCAAACAGCCGCTCTTTGGTCACCCACCCGGGAAAACCGTAACCGCCGTCCTTCATCGCTTCCCACAGGGGCTGCTCCAACTGTGCCCGGTCCTTCATGCACGCGACCTGAAACGCTTCAACCGTCTCCCGGAAAGCGGCTGCCTGTTCCCTTCCGAAAGCCTTGTCGCCCACGGCGGTGTTCACGTATTCCATGTACCTCCCGTCGATGAGGCCGCGGCAGTTCGGGGCGACATAGGCGACATACCCCTTCATCTCCCCGGGATAAAACCTCGCATAATCCACGCAGGCCCTTCCGCCGCGGCTGCGCCCGTAGGCCACCCACTGCCCCCCGAGCACCCGGGAAAAGATCTCAAAGATGTGGTGATAATCCCCGGCTTCATTCTCCGTCGTCAGGTTTTCCCAGCCTTTCGTGGATCTGGTTGTCATTCCCTCGGGGAAGGATTGTCCTGAAAAGCGGTGCTCGACCTTGATCAGGTTCGCACCAAGGAGGCTTCACACCTCCGGCTGGTCGTCCGTCGGGAGTTTGTCGTCAAACAGCTGATATCCGTTGGTTTCCAGCACATTCACCAGGGCGCCCGGATGAAGCCCGAGCTCCACCCGCTGGGGAAAGCTTCCGGCTTCAGGATGCTTCCAGTCAAGCTGCTGCTCCACCGTGACGATGTACTTTTCCGGCATCCAGGCTGACCGGTTGCCCTCCACCCTTTCAACGCGCAGAACCCCCTCCGCCGCGGCCAGCTTTTCCGCGAGGGCACTTGCCGGGGCCTCGGCGACGGCGGCTGCGGATACGCACAAAAGCAGCACCATCCAGATACATATCGCCGCCCTGGCGGAGGGGAATCCTGAAACGTGTCTTTTCATGGCTCTTCTCCTTTTTATAAAGGTCTTCATGCAGGCTCAGCGCCGCCGCGGCAGGGCTTTCGCGCCTTTATGAAGCGATTCGCGCTGCCCGCGAAAGCTTTCCGCGCCGGGCGTGCCCGGGACCCCTCGATGACCTGAGATGTGACAGGAAAGGACTGCGCAGTGCGCAGTCCCTGATGTTTACTTGTCCAGCACGGAGGTGCAGTGGGGGCAGCGGGTGGCGTCTTCGGCAATCTCGCTCTTGCAGTAGGGGCAGAGTCTCGGGGGCTTGGCCGGCGCCGCTTCCACGGGCTTGGCGGTGATGTTCTTGGCCTTGTTCATGGCCTTGATGACCAGGAACATGCAGAAGGCCACCAGAATGAAATTGATCACCAGCTGGATGAAATTGCCGTAGTTCAGGGTACCCACGCCGGCAGCCTGAGCCGCTTCGATGCTGGCATACTGCTTCATATCCAGGGCAATGAACAGACCGCCGAAGTTGATTCCTCCAGTGATCAGGCCGAGCAGCGGCATGAAGATATCATTCACCAGGGATGTGGTGATGGCTCCGAATGCACCGCCAATGACCACGCCGACGGCCATGTCGATGACGTTGCCACGCATGGCGAATTCCTTGAACTCCGACAAAAACTTCTTCATGATTCATTCTTCCTTTCTTTCCCGGTCTCGCCGGGGGATTGATCTATGGAAACGGAGTCCTCCGTATCCATCAGCAAAGGGTCCTCTTCGGGCTTCTCGCCCGTCAGCGCGGAAAAGTCCAGCTCCGGCAGGTCATCCAGGGACGAAATGCAGAAGTGGCGCAAAAATGCGTCAGTGGTGCCGTAGAGAATCGGACGGCCCAGGGTTTCCTTGCGCCCCACCTCCTGAACCAGTTCCCGGTTCTGGAGGACCTGGAGGGAGTAGTCGCACTTGACCCCCCGGATCTGCTCCACCTCCGCCTTGGTCACCGGCTGGCGGTAGGCGATCACGGCCAGGGTTTCCATCATCGCGGTGGACAGGGACTGCTTCTGCACCGGCTGCAGCAGCCGGACCACGTAGTCCGCGTACAACGGACGGGTCGTCAGCTGCACGTGGCTCCCGAAGGACAGCAGCCGGATGCCCCGCAGGTCCGCCTCATAGCCGGAGGACAGCGCGGCGAGCGCGCCCTCGAGGCGTTCAGGGGGTACCTGCAGCGCGGTGCACAGGGCACCCTTCTCCACGGCCTCTCCGGCGACAAACAGGATCGCCTCCAGGGCACCCTGCAGCTCCCTGTCCGGAAGCGTTTCAGGCGGTTCCGGCGTCGGCATGGGTTTCCTCCTCTCGTCTTCGTCCAGGGATCATCAGGATGTCATCAAAGAGATGGTCCTGCAGAACATGCGTCTCTCCCTTGCGGATCATTTCAAGCATGGCGGAAAAGAAGGTCACGACCTCTTCCCGGGTGATGTGGCTGGAGAGCACCTCCGAAAAACGGACCGGCCCCAGCCGCAGCCGGGCGGTCAGCACCTGCTCGCACAGGTCGATGGTATAGTTGTCCCGGAGAATGGACTCAAACACCCGCCCCGGCGGCTCGGCCTCCCGGAGCTTGCGGGCGATGATGCGCTCCAGCGCCCGCTGCAGGGCCTTGAGGGTCAGCCCCGTCAGCTCCACCTCGGGCTCCGGCAGGACGATTTCCTCAGGGAGCTTGGAAAACGCGGACAGGGCCGCCTTTTCAAATTCCTTCATCTGTCCGGCGCCCTCCTTGAAGAGCTTGTACTCCTCCAGGCGCCGGATCAGCAGCTCCTCCGGGCTCTGGGCATCCGGGTCCTCCGGCGGCGGGGGCTTGGGGAGCATGGCCCGGGACTTGATCTCCAGAAGCAGGGCGGCCATGGCCAGAAACTCGCTGGCCCGGTCCATGTCCACCTCGTCGATGCCCGACATGCTGGCCAGGTACTGCTCGGTGATCTGCGACACGAAGATCTCCCGGATATCCACCTTGGCCTGCTGGATGAGATGGAGCAGCAGGTCCAGGGGCCCCTCAAACTCCTTCAGGGATACGATGATGGCCATATCTACCCCCACAGGGCCCCGAAGGGCAGCAGCACCAGATCCTGCAGGGGCCGCAGGGCGAAGACGATGATCCGGCCCAGGAAGCCCTGGAGGGCCAGAACCATGACGATCATCATGGCGATCTGGAACCCCCGCCTGGACAGCTGGATCCGGCCCCCGAAGAGGATATCGTTGAACACGTGGTACCCGTCCAGAGGCGGCAGGGGCAGCAGGTTGAACAGCGCCAGGCTGAGATTGATATAGGCCGTCAGGGCGCACAGGCGAACCAGCGGCAGAAGATGGGGCGAGGCCAGAAAGCTTGCGTAGCGCTCCGCGCCCTCCCCGGTCATGATGGACCACACGGCCGAATACCGGTAGCTGACCAGGGTCGTAAGGCCCACTTCCTTTATCACCTCCGGCTTCCACATGAGACGGGAGGTGATGCACATCAGCGTCGTAAAGAGCAGAAAGAGGATCAGGTTGACCCCGATGCCGGCCAGACTCACCTGAAGGTCGCA
>OMRS01000246.1 GCA_900313545.1 uncultured Eubacteriales bacterium
CTCCGGATTTCCCGTCCAGATCCGTTCCAGCTTTCTGGATTTGTCGTAAACACTCACCAGTTCCGCTCCAGCATCCGCAACGGTTACCCGCAGCTCCTCATTTTCAAGAATATGCTCCGTCATCAGTTCACCCTCCTGTCAGAGATTTGTATCGTACATGCCGCAAATGAAGGATACGGCGGTTCAATACTGCAGGTGACAAGAACCGGCCGTATGGTCAGTGACTGCCGCGGCGCCCCGGGGCGTGTCCCTGATCACACAGCGGGATCTGTCTTATCACCCATAAGGCATTCATATCACACGGAATCCATTCATTTTGAAAAAGCTCAGGACAGGCAGCCTCAGAGGAAGCCGCCAAAGCGTGAATAAGAGAAAAATCCGAGCCAACCTCCAACAATGGAAATTCGGCTCGGATTCTTCTGATATGGCTCCCCAGGTAGGGCTCGAACCTACAACCCTTCGGTTAACAGCCGAATGCTCTGCCATTGAGCTACTGAGGAATATGTCTTTTTCGATCGAACGAGCGTATTATAATCCCCATCCTGCCCACTGTCAATCTTTTTTTCTCACAAGTGAGAGCAAAAACATTCATGCCATATCATAACTTATTTTCACCTTTATCCGTCATCTCTCCCAGTCATGAAGGAGGCATCCGAATGCCAGGTGAACATCTGTCAGAGTGTACTGACCCACCCGCAGCTTTGGGTGATATCCGGCACGCCTCATCCGTCGCGGCTTCATGTCCATACGGAGGCTGTGCGCTTTGCCATGCGGCACCATTGCGGGATCATTCAGCCATATGGTGCACATACGGCATATCCTGAAGCTTTCCGAACCGGTAAAACCCTTCCGCGTTGTCATGCAGGAACATCCTCTGTTCCGCTTCCGTCAGCAGCGAGGACCTGGGAACAAAATCCCAGCTCATCCGATACGTGATCGCCGTCATGGTGCGGGGATAATCCGATCCCCACATCAGCTTCTCCATCCCGCACTCGTCCCGGGCCTCGGCGATCGCCCGCACCGCGGAGGGATAGGGATAGAACTCGCTGTTGAACAGCCAGGTGATCCCGCCGCTTTCCACATAGACATTGGACAGCCGGGCCAGCCGAATCTGCTCCAGCCAGCCGGGCCGGGTCACCATTCCGAAATGCCCGATGGAGATCCGCACCGACGGATGTGCCCGGGCCATCTCCCGCAGGGAAGCAACCTGTGTATCCCCATCCGCCATATCGATGGCGACGAAGAGATCCTCTTTTTCGGCCCGATCAAACAGGTCGGCGCACTTCGTCAGGTCCGGATCCGCCAGCCTGCCGCCGCAGATCTTGATCCCGTCCACCCCGGAAAGGTCGCCCAGCGGCTTTTCCTCATACAGCGCCGTCACCCGAAAACGCTCCGGGTATGCCCTTCGAACATGCCGCAGATACGCGTCCTGATTCCCGTCGATATATTCCTGGGTCACCACCGCGGCAGCCACCTGGGCAAAATCCATATTCGCAATCAGCCGCTCCGAGCAGTTTACCCCATCCGTCATATACGGCGGCAGCATCTGGCGGACTTCCCGTCCAAACTGGCTTTTTCCGCCTCCCAGATCATACACCGGCATCCCGTCGACCCGTCCATCCTGCCTGAGCCACAAATGCACATGCGCGTCAATCATCTGTCTTCCCCTCCGTACGCCTGACTTCCAAACCCGTACGTCGCGCGTTCAGCTTTCCGCTTTTCCGGACGCCTTGTGCCAGTCATTCACCTCACCCTGTCCCTGTTCCAGATCACGGCCGTTTTCATCGGCGCGGCTTTGCTGTAGATTTTATTCTCGTAGGCGCCGATCGGATCCGCGGCGAACTCCTCCCGGTCGATCAGCTCCACAATCTCGTCATACCGGCTGCGGGCAAGCAGATCGATCGCCCGCTCCATATGATCCTGGCGGAAATTGATCGAACCGAAGATCAGATGGTTCTCAAACCCGAAAGGCATCGTGTCGAAGCTGATTTTCGGCCCCAGGGAGAAGGAGTTGTACAGTCCGTTGCACCCCAGTGCCTTGTGCGCGAAGGCGATCTCATGCTCCGCGTTTGTCCCGCTGACGCCAATGAAGCAGGTGGCCCTGCCTCCCAGCGCCTCGATGATCGCTCCGGCGCAGTCTGCAGGATCCGCAAAGGTATTGCGCAGATAGCCCGCCCCGGCCTGTTCCGTCGCAAAACGGACCTTCAGGCCGTCCTCGGGGCTCCGGCCCACAAAAAGGATCTTCGCATTCGGATGCGCCTGCCGGATCACATCCCCGGCAAACATCCCGGTGGTTCCCAGACCAAAGATCACCGTCCGATCAAAAATCTCGTCCGCCGCGTACCGCCGGGCCGTCTCCAGGTCGCATCCACGCCTCCGGGCCGTCTGCCGGAACCAGTGAGCACTGCCCAGATCCTCCATCCTCTCCAGCTGGAACAGCATGCATGCATAGGGATCCGGGAATACCATCTTTTTGGCGAAGTCCAGCGGAATCTTCCCGTCCCTGGCATACCCCTCCGGAATGGACAGAAGCATGTCCGGGTTCACATACATGCTGTCGCAGAACAGGCCGTCCGCCTGATCGCAGCCGTACTCAAAGTAGGTTTCGTCCTCGGTATACCGGGTCGGATCTACGCTGTCGCCCCCTCGAATGAGCACGATGGCAAACCGGTTTTGCTCCGGCACCCAGACGATCCCTTCATGACCGTTGATCAGCCGGTTCTGCCCCGCCGGGAATTTCGCGCTCAGTTCCCCCCTCCGGCCCATCTTCATCAGCTCGAAGTCCGTTCCGCAGAAGCCAACCATCACGGGCTGCACCAGAACGCCCTCCTTCAGCGGTTCTCCACGCAGCCGCTGCCGGGGCGGGTTGATCAGCTCCACCTCTCCATAGACCAGAGGCCGTTGCGCGTCATTTTGAAACCATGTTCCCATTGCCTTCATGACCCATTACCTCCTACTTCATACTTCAAATCCAAAGGATATCCATATTCTGATTTCCAGCATCGGTGCCGTTCCGGTTTGTGCAGCTGCGCAGAAAAGGACAAGGCAGCTCGCTTTTCCGTTTATCCCGGCAATCGGGCCCACTGAATCAGACCGTCTGACCGGACATTCTATCGCAGACGCCTGCGCCCTTCTGCAAGAACAGGAACGGCAATTGAACCGGGTATCACACCGCCTGTGTCTGTATGCCGGTCTGCGTCTGAACAGTCCGTTTCAGATGATGTACGGAAAGGGACGGATCAGGCACGCCTTTTCACGGTTTTGCCCTGACCAAACGGCCTGGCAACGGCCAAAGGGGGGGCAATCCCCTCTGACATCTGATTACCCGCTGCAAACACCGCCACAGGGAAACGCATTCCTCACTTTCTGACAGCGGGAATCAGCTGATCCGCGATCACATCGGCCATATACAGTTTATAGGCAAAGCGGGAAACCTGCGCCGGCACCCTGCAGTGATATGCACGGGTCCCCTGTCTGGTGGCGATGGCGAAAAAGACTTCACCGGGGACGCTGTCGGCATTGCCGGGGTCCGCATTGCCAAAGGTCCCTGTTATCCCTACACCGATATCCGAATCATACGCCTCCCTGCACACGTGTGCCATGGCAACAGCCGTCTGTGCGGAATAGACCCCATAGGTACAGATGATCTTCTCTGATACCCCCTGCCGGATTTTCGCCTCATTCGAATAAGTGACAAACGCTCCCTTGATCACCGCGGAAGATCCTTCCGTGTCCGTAATCAGCGAAGCCACCTGTCCCGAGGTGCAGCTCTCCATCGTGGTGATGGTTACGTTGTTTTCGATCAGGGCTTCCGTCAGGATTCTGTATTTGTCCCGGACAGCGTTTTCATCGACGGTATCCTGCGTTCCGAACACTTCAAAGAGTTCCGTTTTTCCTTCCTTCATTCCTCTCCGTACTCCTTTTCTTCATCCGCGCCACCAGCCGGAAACGACTGTCAGGGCCCGAACTGCTGCTGTCCCGGATTCACTGCCGGGCCGTGGCAAATTCTATTAAAAAGTATACACTTTTTCATTCCCTCCGCAACCCTGTCCTCCGTCCATTTTTGTCCGTTGTTCAGGGTTGTTCAAAGAAGGCCCCGCCCCTGGATCCCGCACGCCCTTCCGCCCCTCGCCTCAGGGTCTTCTCTTTCCGGCTTGACAGTGCACTCTCCGCGCGCTAAAGTATTTTTACCAGTTTATCCAAAGGAGGAAATGTTTTGAACAATCGTCCCATCCGGCTGGATCTTGAGCGAAAACTTCGCAAGATCGCCATTCCGAACCTGATGAAATACATCGTCATCACTCAGGGGGTCCTGTTTGCGCTGTCCTATATCTGGCCCACGCTTGCCCGGAACATCCTCTCTCTGATCATTCTTCACAGGGGCGCCCTCCTGTCGGGCCAGATCTGGCGGATCATTACCTTCATCTTCGTTCCTCCCTCCTCCAGCCCGATCTTCATCATCTTTGCCCTGTATTTCTACTATCTTCTGGGGACACGGCTGGAGCACCAGTGGGGCACTCCCAAGTTTACCCTGTTCTACCTCATCGGCATGCTGGCTGCCGTTCTCTCCTGCCTGATCACCGGATATGCAGACAACGTCTTTCTCAACCTTTCCCTGTTTTTCGCCTATGCCGCCGTCTGGCCCGATGAGGAGATCCTGCTGATGATGATTCTCCCCATCAAGATGAAGTACCTGGCGGCGCTGGATGCTGTTTTGTACCTGTGGCAGTTCATCACCGGAACCTGGAGCATCCGCGTCACCATCCTGCTGTGTCTGGCCAATGTGTTCCTCTTTGTCGGCGGCGATTTCATCAACAACATCCGCCGGGATTCAAAATACTGGGAAACCCGGAGGAACTTCCGCAAAACCATGTGGAAATGATCCCACTTCTTAAACCTGCCCTCCGGCGGCATGCGGGAATTCTCCTGCCATGCCGCCTTTTGTCATGCTTCTCCCGGTCTCCTGCTGCTCCGGCGACAGGCTGCACACGGTCCCTTCCATGCAGGCAGCCCGCAAAGGCATTTCCTTTGCGGGCTGCTTGTTTTCAGTTTTCTTCCCGGCCTTATTTCAGGGGGAATTCCTTCAGAACGTTGCCGCTGCGATCAATATAAGCGGCGGTGTCTCCCGTGACCACATACGCCACGCCGTCGTAGAACGGGCTTCCCTGATCATAGGCACAGGGCAGTACGATCTTGCCTTCAATGTCGAGATAACCCACCTTTCCGCTCTCGTTGTCCACGATGGGAATAAGGCCATCCGTGAAACCATTCACCGTCATCTCGGGGTCATACTCCGTTTCCTCGATGGTGGGGAGATGGGCCTTCGCCATGAACAGCTCCTTGCCGCGACGATTCAGCAGCCTCAGCTCGCCATCCTTCTCCGCCACAATGCGCAGATGCTCGGCATCCAGGAGGCACTTGTCAAATCCGCCGCACATCATGTCGCCGCTGGTATTGATGATTTTGTACATGCCGTCGCTCTTCACCATCGCAAGGTTGTTCTTGAAGCGTCCGGCTTCCTCATAACCCGTCAGGACCTTGATGGTTCTGCCCCATTTGTCCAGATAGCGCCACTCATTTCCTCTGCGGACCGCAACCTTGTTCTCGCTGTATTGATCCACTTCATCATTGAGCGGCCGGGTGGCATGCTTGCCGTCGAGATCGACAAAGGCCCATTTTCCGGTCTCCGTTTCCTGAACCGGGATCTTGCCTTCCGCAATCTTCTCCGACCCACTGGCCCACCGCATGCCTTCGGGAGGCTGGATGCGCTTGTTGCCGATGGTCAGCATGGAGTATCCGGTTTCCTCATTGCCGATGAGGGCGCGGCCCTGGGTCATGGCTGTCAGGCCCTCCTTGGGCACTTCGCTGGCGGGAATGGACAGCACGACACGTCCGGTCTTGCGCTCCACAAAATCTCCGCCGGTCATCAGAATCACCTGATCGTCCGGATTGATCCAGCCGGATTCCATCCAGTCACCCACATAGACGGTGCCGGAGAGGACGTCAAAGAAGCCGTGTTCCTCCGCGTCCGAACCATCCTTGGCATGCCGCAGCAGCAGGTAGACTCCCGTATCCCGTCCGCCGTAGAACGCCCCGTCATAACCGGAATCGATGATCCACCCTTCCTTCGGATCCAGGGCATACTGCCCGTCGGAACGGATGATTCCCTCGCTGCCGTCCTCCAGGGTCACCATGCCGTATCCGTTGCGGAAGGGTCCTGCCACACGGAAGGTCGGCGCGATCGTCGTTTCACCCACCGCATTCATATAACCCATCTTGCCGTTTTCCCTGAAGGGATACATC
>OMRS01000302.1 GCA_900313545.1 uncultured Eubacteriales bacterium
AGGTCCACCCGCCTCATTTTTCTTGTCACACATCAGCAAAAAATGCTATCATAACGGAGAAATGAAGACTACTGAAAGGAGCCCGGCCCGTTCCGGTCCATGATATGCATTATCTTTCCTTTCCTGTGCCTCCCGCCAAGCCCATCGCCAAGGAATATGACTGGGAGGAACTTTTTCTCCCTGGTGCTGTAGAACAGGCCCGGTCTTTGTACGCCAAGGCAAGGTTTTCAAACATCGCCTCCTCCGACAGCAGCATCACGGGACGCGTCACCCTCAGCCGCATTACCAACACCCCCCAGATCTTCCGTCTGCCCACCACCATGTCGGAGCTCAAAAACTACAGCGTGCAGTTCGACTGCAACTGTGCATACTCCAATCCCCGGTATTACATGGCCCACGGATGTGTTCACTGTGCCCTGCTCATGCTGTACCGGATCCGCGAAAAGGGAATGCCCAAGGTCATGGAATCCCGGCAGGACGCCGAGAGACGTACCATGCGCGAGGCCGCCAAGGCGGAACAGGAACGCCGTGAGAAACTGCGCAGTGAAAACCTCACCACCGTTCCCGCCACCAGAATCTTTCACGACCTCACCGCTGACGGCCCGATCATGTATGACCCTGAGGCCGCCATCCAGAATATCACCGTCACCCATTATGCGCTGCTGCGCCTTCAGCAGCTGCTCAAGATTCCGAAGCTCGATTCCTATATTTACGTCACCAGGTCCCGCACGCAGAACGGAGGACGGACCATCACAGCCCAGCTTGACTTTGATGACTCGCTGGAATCCGGGACGGTCTGCCTGTCCCTCACCGATGACAAGTTCACGTCCTCTTACTGCACGGTTCCCTCCTGCGTAAAAGCACAGCAGGGCGACTACAGGACCCTCTGCGAGCACCGGCTGCTTCTGCTTGAGCGTCTCTGGAGGGAATCCAGCGTTGCCGTCACGCAGGAGCAGACCGACGACAACGCCCGCACCTTCTTTAGTGCGCTCTCCAAACAGGCGTCGGCGGAGCTTGCCCCGGCCCTGAATCCGCAGCCCGCTCCCCAGCGTCCCCGCGTCATCTCCCTCAAGCCCCGCATCACGGTCGAAAAAGGCGTGGCACAGCTCCTCTTTACAGGTTCTCATGACGGATCAAAAAATCTGATCGTCAAAAAAATCCCCGACCTGGTTTACGCCTACGTGAAAAAGCGCAGCTTTGAGCTCACCAAAAAGTCCTCTCTGGACTTCTCCGCCTATGATCTGACCGAGGAATCCGTGCCCGTCATGGAATATCTGCAGCGCCGCCTGAATGACATCCAGGCCGTCAACGACCGCCTGAGCCGGAACGCCTGGAATCCCACCACCCTGAATCTCCAGCATCAGGAAGTTCTGGAAGGCAGTACGCTGGACCACTTCTATTCCGCCTTTGAGGGCACCTCCTGCGAATACATCAACAAGAGCAATTCCACCTCCAACGGCGAACTTCACATCGGACACTCGCCCATCAAGCTGAAGCTCAAATCCCTTCCTCTGACCGATGCGCGCAAGCGTTTCCTGGGCGTTCGCGTCACCGGTGACATTCCCGTCATGATTCACGGCTCCTCCGGTCCCTATCTTCTGGATGAGCACGCCCTGTCAAAGGTTTCCGAGGAAGAGAAGCAGCTGCTCTCCCCCTTCCTCTCCGTGGCGGATTCCTCCGGTCACATCTATTTTGAGATCGGACTCAATCACCTTCAGGAGTATTATTACCGTGTGCTGCCCTCGCTCCTTGACAATCCCTGCGTGGAAATCACGGATCTGGCCAGCGAGACCGCCCATGATTTTCTTCCTCCCGAGCCCCTGTTCGCCTTCTATCTGGACATGTCTGAAGATGACCGGCTGCTGTTCAAGGCGACCGTGACCTACGGCACGGAGACCCTGGCGCTGGGATCTCCCCGTCTGCCCGGCGCCTATCGCGACGAACTGCAGGAAAAGCGGGTCAGCGATGTGATCTTCCAGCTTCTGCGCGTGCGATGCGGAGAGGATGGCACCTGCTCCGCGTCCATGGACGATGAACGCATGTTCCTCTTCCTCCAGGAGGGCGTTCCCCTGCTCTCCCGTTTCGGTGAGATCCATGGCACCTCCGCCTTCAACAAGTTCCGTGTCCGTTCCGTCCCCACCTTCAGCGTCGGCGTCTCCGTCTCCAGCAGCATCCTGGATCTGTCCATCTCCTCCACGGATGTCAGCGACGAGGAACTGCTGGAGCTGCTGTCCTCCTACCAGCAGAAAAAGCGCTTTTACCGCATGCACAGCGGAGACTTCATCGTGCTGGACCAGACCGAGTCCCTTGCGGAAATGGAGCGCCTTCTCTCCGCCATGGACCTGCAGCCCCTGGATGTCATCCGCCGGCATGCCCATGTCCCGGTGTACCGCGCACTCTATCTGGACAAACTGCTGGAGGAGCATGATCAGCTGGTTTCCGTCCGGGACCGCACCTACCGGCAGATCATCAAGAATTTCCGCACCATTCAGGACTCCGATTTCGAGCCCCCCGCCTCCCTTGAGAATGTCCTGCGTCCCTATCAGCTCTACGGCTTCAAATGGCTGCGGACCCTGGAGGAATCCGGCTTCGGCGGCATCCTGGCCGATGAGATGGGTCTTGGCAAGACCCTGCAGATGATTTCCATCTTCCAGGGCGCCCGCGACAGAGGGGTTGAGCGTCCCTCCCTCGTGGTTTGCCCCGCTTCTCTCGTGTTTAACTGGCAGGAGGAGCTCCACCGCTTTGCCCCGGAACTGTCGGTGTGCGCCCTTGCAGGGAATCAGCGCGAGCGCAATGCCCAGCTTCAGGCCCTCGCACGCAAGCAGGGCTGGAACCCGGAAGCCGCTGATGAGGAAGCCCCCCTGCCCGCCCTGGACGGCGCCGTCAGCGACGCCCCCGCGGCACTTCCTTCCGGGACGGAGGCCGTCCCGGCCATTCCCGCTCCCCGCAAGCGCGGCCGTCCCCGCAAGAATCCGCTTCCCGCCCCTGCGCAGGAGCTTCCGGCAACGGTGCCGCAGAGCGCAGCACCGGCAGCGCCCTCAAAGCCCGCCTCTTCAAAGGTCAAGGTGATTGAAGGCCCTCTTCCGGAGCCCTCGGATGTGTATATCATCTCCTATGACCTGCTCAAGCGGGACATCGCCCAGTTCGGGGACATCACCTTCCATGCCGTGGTTCTGGACGAGGCCCAGTACATCAAGAACCAGAAAGCCATCAGCACCAAGTCCGTCAAGGCCCTCCGGTGCGACCACCGCTTCGCCCTGACCGGCACGCCGATGGAGAACCGGCTCTCTGAGCTGTGGAGCATTTTTGATTTCCTGATGCCCGGCTTCCTTTACTCCAGTCCTGAATTCATCTCCCGCTTTGAGGCGCCCATCGCCAAATCCCACGATGAGGAGAAAACAGCCCAGCTGCGCAAGATGGTGGGCCCCTTTATTCTTCGCAGGCGCAAGGTGGATGTGCTCAAGGACCTGCCTGCCAAAATGGAGGAGGTCCGCTATTCCCAGATGGATCAGGAGCAGCAGCGTCTCTACGACGCTCAGGTGGTGCACATGCGCCAGACCCTTTCGGTCTCCACTGGGCGCCCCGGAGAAGACAAGATCCGGATCCTAGCCGAGCTGACCAAATTGCGTCAGATCTGCTGCGATCCCTCGCTGCTGTTTGAAAACTACCACGGCGCTTCCGCCAAGCGGGAAGCCTGCATGGACCTGATCAACTCCGCCATTGACGGCGGGCACCGGATGCTGATCTTCTCTCAGTTCACCAGCATGCTCGCCCTGCTGGAGGAGGACCTGAATGCCGCCGGCATCCCCTTTTTCAAGATCACCGGTTCCACTCCGAAGGACCGCCGTTTGGCACTGGTCCAC
>OMRS01000008.1 GCA_900313545.1 uncultured Eubacteriales bacterium
AATTCGGAGCGGAATTCCTGGAATTCAGTCCGGGGCAGGGCACACACGGGGTTACGATCAAGCCTGCCAGCTACAAAACCTCCCCTTCCGACACCGGTGAAGAATACACGTTATTCGATTATCCCGTTCTAGCCAACCAGTCAGCCTATTTCGGTGACTCCGGCGAGTTAGAAGACCTGTTCGAGAACAAAGTCAATTTCGACGAGTTCGCCCTGGACCTGGATGACCACGACCTGGAGATCGATGCGGACATGTGGGACAATGACGGGGAAACCATGGTCACCGTCTACCTCTGGGATGACGCCTACACCAAGGGAGATACCACGCCTCAGGTGGTGACCCTCAGATCCTATATTGATTACGAGGAAACACCTGCCTTCACCTGGGTCTATGACAGCAAAAACGCCAGGGATTACAGCGGCCTGGAAATCACGGACACCACGGGATGGAATCTGGACATTCCCCTGACCGTCCTGACCGGCGGCAAACGCCCCGCGGTGCTCACCCTGGAGGTGGAAGGCAACGGATACAGGGAGCAGGCCTACAGCAACAACGTCCTGCAGATCTATCTGGACAGCGGCGAATTCCAGATCGACCGGCAGCCGGAGGACCGGACCATCTACGTAGGCAGCAATACCACCTTCAGCGTGGAGGTCTCCGGAGGAATGAAGACCTATGACTACCGCTGGCAGATGAAACGTCCCGGCGGACAGTGGACAGACCTGGATGAAGGGTACATGCGGCGCATTGAGCTGACCGGTGTTCCTCTTGAGATGGACGGCACCCTTTTCCGCTGCATCATCACGGACAGCACGGGACGGGAACTCATCACCCGCGAGGCGCGGCTCACGGTCCTCCGCCTCCCCCTGACCGGTGACGATAAGCCTGTCGAGACGTGGGGTCTGCTGGCCATCAGCCTGCCCTGCCTCCTGGCCTTTGCCCTCTTCCTTCTCCTGCGTCGTCGCAGAACCTGATCCTTCCTCAGGCCCACAGCCCTGTCTGTGGGCCTTTTCATCTACGCATTTTTTCACCGGCAGCCGCTTTTCCCCGCTCCGGGGAACAGACGCAGTTCCGAAACGGTCCGATCCACCGGCGCCTGCAGGGGCTGCGTGCGCCCTCAGGTTCCGGCTGCGGTGCCAGCGCCGCCGGAAGTGCCCGCAAATGGCGTTCCTTCCAGGGAGCGCCCCCCTCCCGAATAAACATTCCCGCCCTCTGCAGCTGCAGCAGGGCGGGAATACGTTATTTCATTCAATCAGGAATCGTCGCGGCACCGGCTCAGACGGAGGGAAGCAGGCGATCCGCAGACGGCGAGGAGCGCAGCACGAGATAGCTGTCCCGGCACTGCATGTAGGGCTCTGTAGCCACGGTGCCCTCCGGCATGTCCTCTCCGGTGGCATTCTCCCAGTCATTGAAGTTGCCTTCCTCCATCCAGAACACCACATCCGCATCCCCGGAGGACAGTGCCAGGGATCTTGCCGCGCTGTCCACGCTGACAAAGCGGAGATTGATGCCCAGGCGGCTGGCAGCCTCCGCCATCAGGGCCGTATTGAAGCCCACAGGGAAGCCGGAGCCGGAGATATAATCCATAGGCGGACGGTCCCCCGTGACGGCCACCCGGATCGTCCGGGCATCATCGAACGTCTTGGGGTAAACGGCCTCGGGTTCGATGATTTCGGCGCAGGAATCCATGTATCTGCGCCTAAGCTCCTCCACCGTCCCGTCCTCCTTCATCTCCCGGATCACCTGCGACAGCTGATCGCAAAGCTCACGGTCCGTGTCCCGCAGCAGAAGCGCAAAGGAAAGGGTATACTCAAAGTCCGGGTACCTGCGTGCGACCATCTTCTCATTCCTTGCGGCGATATACCTGGCCGTGTGCTCATCGGTATAGATGAAGCCGATGTCCCCGTTGAGCAGCGCCATGAGCATGCTGCTCAGGGAATCATAGAACTTTACCCCGGTAAACATGGCGTCCTTCCAGAATTCCTTCAGGGCCTCGTTGAGCGTGGACTCCTCGACATTCAGCTTGGACAGCCTGCCCAGCAGGCCGTATTTCGTCACGCCGTCCTGCGTGGGCTGCTCCTCAGCCAGGCAAACGCCCAGCGACCCCAGGGCAAGGCACAGCGCCAGGATCAGGGAAATCAGCTTTTTCATATATTCTCCTCCTCTGCGTCCATGGGAATCTAAGGGAACATGGTCTTCAGCCTGTTCTTGCGTTCATACATGTGTACGTCCGCCCGCTCAAAGACCCTACTGAAGCTGTTGTCATAGCCGGGTTCATACTCTGCCAGACCGCTGGCCACCACCGGGCCGCCGCTGTGCCGGTTTTCCTCCGCAATCCGTTCAAACTCCGCCATCAGGGCCTCCCGATTCCGGAAATCCTCGCCCTCCAGCAGCGCCACGAACTCATCCCCGCCGATGCGGAAGACCGGGCTGTGGGCAAACACCCGGCAGATCTGGTGACAGGCATTCTGGATCAGCTCGTCCCCGGCTTCATGGCCCAGGGTATCATTGGTCTGCTTGAGGCTGTTCACGTCAAACACCGCCACGGCGAACTCCTGAAGCTCCCCCCGGGTCAGCCGGCTGTCCACCTGCCGCTCCGCCTCCCTGTAGGCGTGGGTATTCCGCACGCCCGTCAGGGAGTCCTTGTAGGCCAGCTCCATGGCGGAGCCCAGTTCCTTCCTGTACTCCTTCTCCCGCTGGAACAGACGCTCCAGCTCAAGCCGGCGGTCCTCCTTGAGGTCCTCCAGGACGAAGGTGTGCAGCACGCACACGCCCACCAGACAGCCGATGGAATACATGGGCTCAAGCGGGTAAAGCACCTGCAGGGTGACCATCAGGGACATGGTCATGCCGAAAAAACCGATGGCCAGGTGACGCCGCCAGTAGCGGGAGCCCCGTGTCCGGGCCGTCATCAGCACATACATGGCGGTGGAGAAAAACATCAGGATCTGCACGGCCAGCATCACGTAGCGAACGGGGCCGGCATGGTACACGCCCTCCTTGTCAAACCAGAACATCACCGGAAGGAACAGGTTTGCCCCGAGGATGAGGGCGATGCCCAGCACGAACACCTTTCCGCAGCAGTGCAGCGCCCGTGTGAAGAAGGTCTCCTGCTGCAGGTAGCTGATCACGTAGCGTGTCCATGTCAGGACCGTGGCCGTCATTGCCGCGAAAAACACCGTCGTGTCCACCGTCACGGCGGTGATCATGTGCGCGTCATACAGGATGCCCCACATCAGATCGGTGATGTAGAAGACCAGCACGCTGACCATCAGGTGCCGGTAGGCCTTCCCGGAAGCCGTGGAATGATGAAAGTGCCGGTTCATCAGCGCATTGTAATTGACAATGCAGTGCACCACCAGTGCCAGCATGGCCGTTTTGGAATATGACATCTCGAGATTTCCTTTCTGCCGGTCCGCTCCGCAAAGCAGAACCCTGTGCTCCATAACAGAATAGCCGATGTCTTTCATTTGTCAAGTCATCATTTTCCGGATACGTAAAAAACCGGTCCTGTCCGAACC
>OMRS01000031.1 GCA_900313545.1 uncultured Eubacteriales bacterium
AGCTGATGAAGAAGGCCGGCAAGGAGCTGAAGATCGTCTATACGCCCATCCATGGTTCCGGAAACAAGCCGGTGCGCCGCATTCTCAAGGAGATCGGCATCGAGAACGTGTATGTGGTCAAGGAGCAGGAGCTTCCGGATCCCAACTTCTCCACCGTCAAGGTGCCCAACCCCGAGGATCCCGCAGCCTTCACCCTGGCCATGAAGCTGGCGGACGAAGTGGGTGCGGACTGCATTTTCGGCACCGACCCCGACTGCGACCGCGTGGGCATTGCCGTCAAGGATGACCAGGGCAAGTATTACCTGATGACCGGAAACCAGATCGGCAGCACCCTGCTGTACTACATCCTCACCTCCCGCAAGGCGCTGGGAACCCTGCCGGCCAACGGCGCCGTGGTCAAGTCCGTGGTGTCCACCGAGCTGGCCCGCAAGATCGCCGAGAGCTTCGGCCTGGTCTGCTTTGACACCCTGACCGGATTCAAGTGGATTGCCAACAAGATCCAGCAGTTTGAGGACAACGGTGACCACACCTTCATCTTCGGATTTGAGGAGAGCTACGGATTCCTGTCCTCCACCTTCGTGCGGGACAAGGACGGCGTCAATGCTTCCCTGCTGATTGCGGAAGCTGCGGCATGGGCCAAAACCCAGAACAAGACCCTCTATGACATCCTGCAGGAGATCTACAGGAAGTATGGCTACTATGTCGAGAAGGTGGTCTCCGTGACCCTGCCCGGCAAGGACGGACTGACCAAGATGCAGGAGATCATGAGGAATCTGCGTCAGAATCCGCCCGCTGAAGTGGCCGGCAAGAAGGTTCTGGCGGTCCGGGATTATCTGGCGGGTACCCGCAAGGCGGCGGACGGCAGCCAGACCCAGGTGGATCTGCCCAAGAGCGACGTGCTCTACTTTGAGCTGACCGGCGGAGAATGGGTCTGCGTGCGGCCTTCCGGCACCGAGCCCAAGATCAAGCTGTATGTCAATACCAATGCGGACAATGCGGAAACCTCCCAGAAGGAGAATGCCGCACTGGTGGACGCATTCAAGGCGCTGCTCGCATAATCCGCTTTATTCCACTGCGAAAAAGGTCTCCGGGAAACCGGAGACCTTTTTGCATAATGGGGGTCGATGTGTTATGATACCCATACTATCAGATGAGAAGGAGAGGGATAAAATGAAGGGAAGTCGGTTTGATCTGATGGAGGGCACCATGCCCTGGCACAGGATCGACACGGTGGTGTTTGACATCGGTAATATCCTGATTCGCTTTGATCCTGAATACTTTCTGACGCTGCTGTATCCGGGAGACCCCCTCACGCAGAAGAACATGCTGGAACGGGTCTACAAAGGTCCTTACTGGATCGAGTTTGACCGGGGAACCCTGAGCTATGAAGAGGCGGCCGGAAAGCTGGCTGAGCAGTGGGGCGGAACGCCGGAAGAATACCTGGTCCCCATGAAAGGCTGGATTGATCTGAAGACCCCCATCGAGGAAGGCTGGGAGACGGTACGGCGGTGCAGGAGAGCGGGAAAACGGCTCTGGCTGCTGAGCAATTACGCGGAAGATGGATATCTTGCTCTTCGGAAAAAGTTCGCGGATCTCTTCGAGCTTTTTGATGGGGCCACGATCTCGTGCTTTCATCATGAAATCAAGCCCGAACCGGCCATCTACCGGTCCCTGATTGCGGAAAGCGGGCTGGATCCCCGGAGAAGCCTGTTCATCGATGACGTGCTGGCCAATGTGGAAGGCGCCATGGAGGCGGGAATCAACGGATTCCACATGCATGAAAAAGGCGCCATGAAGCGGTTCTTTATCTGAAGCAAGAAAGGGGGCGGCAGGAGGATCCTCCTGCCGGACAGCCGATGAAAAACAAGGGATGGGCCGCGGCGGCAGCGGCAGTCATGATGGTTTGCCTGGCTTCAGGTGTGCCGGCGGAAAGCGCATGGGCAACGCCGGGGGAAGCGCAGAGGGTGTCCGCTCCGGAGACGCCGGAGGAGGCGCAGAGGGTGTCCGTTCCGGAGACGCCGGAGGAGGCGCAGGGGACGGACGCTCAGGAACAAGTGCAGACGGAATCCCGGGATGCGCAGGTGACCCTGATCGTTCCGGAGACGACGGCGATCCCTGTTCCTGAGAACATCCGGGATGAAGGCTTCTGCCTGGGCGACCGGATTCTGATCAGGGGCATGGAGGGAACAGATGTGGCGGAGCTGCAGGCCCTGCTCCTGAGCCTGGGATATGACGTGGGCGAGGTGGACGGCAAGCTGGGCCGGCAGACCGTCAAGGCCATCCGGGATTTTCAGCGCAGGAATGAGCTTGAAAAGGTGGACGGAAAGGCCGGCCCCATCACCATTGAGCACCTCCGGTCAGAAACGGCGGTGGGAAGGCCTACGCCGGTACCCACAGCGACCCCTGTCCCGACATCTTCGCCTGCGCCTACGCCCACTCCGGAACCTACGCCGGAACCCACGCCCGTGCCGGATGTGAGGGAGGCCCCCTTTGAGGTGGAGGAGCGCGGTGTCCAGCTGAGCGGAGAGGTGTCGCATCTGCTGGTGGGCAGAGGCACCAACGGGGAGCCCCTGTATCCCCTGAGCGAAGTGCTCAGGCCCTATGGCTATTCTCCGTGCCGGGAGGGACAGGTGTTCACCTTCCGGAGGGAGGCTCCGGCGTCTGAAATCACCCTGGAAGCCAAGACGGTGCGGGGGCTGAGCGATTACACCATCGGAGCGGTTGACGGCGTGCTGTTCCTGACGGACGAGCAGGCTCAGATGTACGTGTGGAATGACGAGCTGTTCGTCAATGCGGAATTCATGAGACGAATCGGCTATCTGGTGAGGGAACTGCCGGAAAACCTGGAAATCGAGAAGGCCAGATAGCCTCCATGGAGTGCGGGAGGAATGCGCTGAGGCAGCGCAACTGGGACGTGATGGCCCTGTGCAGCGGGTACCTGAGAAGTGGCGCCCGGATCCTGCCGGAGCAGGTGGACCAGCTTCAAAGCTCGTGCGGAATCGGGGAGGAGGAGGCGGTCCTGCAGCTGCTGTGTGCGCAGTGCGGGCTTGACTACGGGCAGCGCGGGCACCGGGAGATAATCGAGCGCTATCTGCGCCCCGGTCTTCGCAGGCTTGATCCGGGGAACTACCGGGCAGCCGCCTACCGGAGGATACTGGACCATCTGGAGGTTCAGCAGGGCAGATGGCAGATCACTCAGGCGGAATACCGGCCTTTTGAGATTTTCGTCCGGGATGATCTGCAGGTCCTGGCGGACGGAAGGGAGATCCCGCAGCTCGGGTACTTCGGGGAACCTTTCCCGTATGCCACGGTTCGCGAAAACGGCAACGACTGGATGACGCTGGCACCTGTGGAAATCAACAGCATGAAGGGACCTGTTTCCCGCTCAAAGGGCGAGGTGGTCACCCTGGGTCTGGGTCTGGGATATTTTGCCTTTGAAGCGGGCTGCCGCAGGGAGGTGTCGCGCCTGACGGTGGTGGAGAGGGACGCTGAGCTTATTTCGATGTTCAGGGAACGGCTGCTGCCTGCATTTCCCTGCAGGGAAAAGATCGCCCTGGTGTGTATGGATGCCTTTGAATATGTCCGTCTTGTGCTGCCCCGAAGGCGCCCGGATTATCTGTTTTGCGACATCTGGCATGATGCGGGAGACGGGCTCCCCCTGTATCAGAAGCTGAAACGGGAGATTCCCGCAGACCTCCCCTGCGACTACTGGATTGAGAACCTGCTGCGGGCAAGAGAACAAATGCTGGAGGCATCCGATGAATGAATCTGCGACGCTGCTGTGCTTTGGACTGGACGGGGAGCGCATGAAGCTGCTGGAGGGCATGGCCGTGATGCAGGGCATGCGGGTGCGCCGCGTCATGCGTGAGGAGGCTGCCATGCCCCTGGAGGAGATCCTTCGCCGGAAAGAACCGGAGGGGGGGACGCCCTTTCCGGGAATGATGCTGGTCATGTGTCACCTGAGCGACCCCGCACTGGATATGGTGCTGAAGGAACTGTCCCGGGGCGGTCCCCGGACGGCAATCCCTCTCAAGGCGGTCCTGACATCCGCCAACCGCCGTTTCAGACCGATGGAGCTGATGATGCACCTGATGTCAGAATCGGAGAAAATCAGAAACGCAGGACGAAAGTGATCCGTGCAGGAAAGGACGTGAACGGCTTGAAAAGATGGCTGTGGACAGCGCTGGTCTGGCTGTGCCTGAGTGCCCAGGTTCAGGCGGAAACGGTTCAGATGATCCTGAGCGAATCCTATCCGGAGAACCATCCCGTGGTCCGGGCGGAACGGGAGTTTGCCCAGAACGTGAATGAGCGCAGCGGGGGACGGATTCAGATTGAGCTGTCCTGTTCCGGGAGACTGTATCTGGAGGAGGCGGCAGCGCTTGAAGGCGTGCTGCACGGGGATGTGGCCCTCGCTCGGGTGAGCGCGACGGTCTGTGAAAAGCTGGTGCCGGAGATGGAGGTGTTCCGCCTTCCCTATCTGTTTGGCAGCGGGGAGCATTACCGGCGGGTCATGGAAGGAAATATCGGGGAGGAACTGCTCGGCGCGATCGGGCGCAGCGGCGGGGGCGCGCAGGCCCTGTGCTGGCTGGATGGCGGCGCGCAGGGATGGTACACGACCCGTCCCCTGGTGAATCTGGGGGATTTGAAAAATCGCAGAATCTGCACGGAGAATCCCCTTCTCAAGGAGGTCCTTGAACACCTGGGTGCCCGGACGCTGACGGGCATCGGCCCCCACAGCGTGTATTCGACGCTGGCGCAGGGCAATGCGGAAGGCGCGGAGGGGACGGCTCTGGACTACTATACCCGGGGCGATTATGATGCGGCGCCCTACTACTACCAGGACCGTCACCTGCAGATCCCGGGTGTGCTGCTCATTTCCGACAGGGCGCTGGAGCTGCTGGAGGAACAGGATGCAGCAATTCTGCTGGAGGAAGCGGGAACCCTGAACCGCAGGGCAGGTGAGCTGCTGGAGGAGACGATGCAGGCCCAGAGGGCGGCCATCGAGGAAGCCGGAGGCCACTTTGAAGAACCCGCACAGGAGGAGAGGTCGGACACGGCCCGCAGCCTGATGTCGGGAAGTTCCTCAGGGATTGGAAAGATCCGGGACAGACAGCAGACACTGGTTGACCGCATCGAGACGGAGAACAACGGGTAGACGGGCAGCTCCTGCCCTCCGGACAGGATGGTCACATACGAAGAAGCCGGCATTTTTGCCGGCTTCTTCGCATTTGGACTGTCAGGGGAAGGTCTCCCGCGGGCAGCAGGGGCGCTTTGAGGATTGTCCCGGTTGGGGGGATACATTGAAAAAGGCAGGAACGGGCGCGTTCCTGCCGGAAAGTTTTACTTTTTGGGACGGATCAGCTCGGTGGAATAGTACTGGCCGTTTCTGTAGAAATAGCAGGTGACGGCCTGGCCGGGGAGAATCTGTCCGCAGATCCTGCGCAGGGTTGCCCGGCCCAGGACGGTGGCTCCGCCGATTCCCATGAGGATGTCGCCAGGCATCAGGCCGGCGTCTTCAGCGGGAGATCTGGGCACAATCTCCTGAATATAGGTTCCCTGGGGGAGACTGTAGTACTCCTGATAGGGCGGCAGGATATAGGTGCCTCTGATGCCCATGTCCCATTCGGAACTGATCCGCCGCTCATCTTCGGTCAGGGTGATGGGAAGCGTGTTGATCTGGATTTCCGGAGGACATTTATCCACGGGAACAAAGACCAGCTGATCATCATCGATGTAGACGGTTTGAGATCCCACCCTGTACCAGCAGATGGCGACCTGGGCGCCGGGGAAGTAGGTCTTGTAGGCGACTGTAAAGTGATGCGGCCACGTGAATTCCCAGTCTGCGGTTTCGTTGGTTTCAAAATCGGAATAGGAATGGCCGGGCTGAATGAGCACATCCGCCGAGTATTCGCGGAGGCATTCCTTCTCATAGGAGCCTTCATACCCCAGAGGCTCACCTGTGGCGCTGTTGGGCAGCACCTTGATGCCGAAAGACGAGATCCTTCCGCCGGAGTTGTTTCTGACCACCAGCTGGACGCTGCCGTAGAAATCATACTGGGTACAGGCGGCGCGCTGGATATAGACCGGCTGATTCTTGGCCTGCAGATAGACAACGGCCTTGGAGGATTTTTGGTTGGGGAGGGTCCTTTCGTCATAAAGCATGGCCTGAGTCAGGGGATCCGCGATGCCAGTGGGCTCAATGCCCACATCCCGCTGGAAACGGGCCACGATTTCGGCAGTGGATTTGGTATACAGATTGGTGGTGCTTTCGTTCTGGTAATAGCCTTTCTCGTAAAGGCGCTGACGAAGGTTGACCACGTGCTTGTTCCTGTCGCCCACATTGAGAGTCTCAAACTCTTTCAGTTCCTCTTCCGTGTAGTAGAAGGGCTCCGGGTTATCCGCGGCGACAGACAGGGGATCCGTGGAGATCACGGGGAAACGGGCCTTGAGTTCCTCAACGCTGACGCTGTTCAGGTGCACGGGGCGGAGCTGCTCCACCATCTCTTCCAGCAGATATCCGCCGGGCATGTTCATGGTTGCTTCGATATGCAGCCATGGCTTGTCGTCAACGACGATACGTCCGGAAGCATAGATGCGCAGACCTTCCTCGAGTGCCCCGAGACGGTCCCCGTTGGGAGTTTTGCGCAGATTGCAGCGGATAATGGTGCGCACCAGCTTATGCTCAGAGAATACCTCTTCCACAGGCTCCGGAGTGGGAGAGACATAGGGCGTGGGAGCCGGCGTATTTGTCGGGACGGGAGTCGGTGTCGGGGTGGGAATCGGCTCCAACAGGGAGGAGAGGATATAGCCCTTTTTCCCGGAATCCTTTAAACGGATATAGCACCAGTCTTCACCGTTGTAGGCAAAACGCTCAAAAACCCGGAGGTAGGAGCGGGGCGGAACGGCGGTAATCACGATGGCCTGGGTGTTCGGTTCCTTGCGGATATTGGCCCCCTTGTTGGTGCGCATCATGGAAGCATCTGTGAACTGCGACTCGTCATACTGCTTCTGGTCCGGACGCAGTGTGGGCACCGGTGTGGGAACGGGTGTCGGCGTGGGAACGGGTGTGGGAGTGGGAGCGGGGGTCGGTGAGGGCGTCGGCGTGGGAGTGGGGGTCGGCGTGGGGACAGGGGT
This sequence comes from uncultured Eubacteriales bacterium, assembly GCA_900313545.1. Next base: position 7,135 of record OMRS01000031.1, read on the forward strand.
AGGCGAAGGAGTGGGAGTGGGTGAGGGCGTGGGAGTGGGCGTTGGAATCGGTTCGCACAGTTCCGCCAGAATATAGCCTTTCCACTTGCTGCCCTTCGGATGAACATACAGCCATGTCTCTCCGCCTTTATCGACTGTTTCCAGAATTTCCACGTTCTGGAATTTGGGTAGGCGCTGCACAAGATCGGATTTGATGTCCGGTTTCTTACGCATGTTTGCCTGTTTTTTGGTTCGCAGGAATTTTTCAGATATCACGGAAGCGGTGTCTGCTTCTGTTCCTTCCGTTCCCTCACACCATCCGGGGAGAGAAATCAGAAGAAAGGCAAGGCAGATCAGCCAAAGAAATCTGGCAGTTCTGTTCACGGAATCGGACCTCCTGACAAGATGTGCAGTTGATATATCATATTATAGGTTGGTTCAGGATTCAAATCAAGTTTAATCGCTGAATCTACAGACGGCTACAGGAGATTGTCCCTTTTTTCCCCAAGCGGGGCATTTCAGGTGCGTGAAAAATGCTTTCAGGGAAAAGGAGAGCGGGAGGGAGCAAAAGCGTTCAGGATGGAAAAGGGGCATTGATGTGAAGCATACAGAGGATTACAATACGCTCAGAAAGGCTTGAAGGAGCGATGACAATGAGAAAACATGTTTTAAGGCTGATGATCCTGCTGCTGGTCCTTGCAGCCGCTGCGGCCCATGCGCAGATTCTCGTTGATGCGGCAAAGTGGCCGATTCGTGAGGACGGATGGTATTCCTCCATGGAAGAGGTGTCGGTGTACCTGGACCGCTATGCCAGGCTTCCTGAGAACTATCTGACCAAGGCGGAAGCACGGAATCTGGGCTGGGGAAGCCTGTACAGAAATGTCGGAGATGCGGCGCAGGGCATGTCCATCGGCGGTGACCGGTACGGCAACTATGAAGGACTGCTGCCGGAGGCATCAGGCAGACGGTGGACGGAATGCGATATCGACTACGCCGGGAAGAAAAGGAATGGCAAACGAATTGTATTCTCAAATGACGGACTGATCTATTATACCCAGGACCACTACAGCACGTTTGAAGAGGTCAGGGTAGAGAATCAGGACGGGAAGGCGGCCGGCGGGAAACCTGCAAAGGACAGCGGGTCGCAGGAGGACGGCCATGGAATGAAGATACGCTATACCCAAAGCCAGGTCGAGGAATGGGAACACTATACGGCATGGCAGGATGTTTCGGCATATCTGATGACCTACGGTCATCTTCCGGAAAACTACATGACGATGGAGGAAGCCCGGGAACTTGGATTCAGCTCGAAGAAGGACAATATGAACCAGGTGGCCTGGGGATATGGCATCGGAGGCGGAAGGTATGAGAACCGTGAGGGGCTTTTGCCGGCGGGGCAGTGGCTGCAGTGCGATGTGGACATGAAGAACGGCAAACGCGGTAACCACCGTCTGGTATGGAATGAAGAGAAGGTCTATCTGTCGGAGGACAGACTGAAGAGCTTCGTGGAGATAAGGAGGAAGGAACCGTGAGACAGATCCTGATTGACTGCAATCAAATCAGCAGCGTGAAGGCGCTGCACATTTATCTTCAGCATGTGATGGATCTTCCCGAATACTATGGCAGAAACCTGGACGCGCTGCATGATGTGCTGACAGAGATCGCGCAGCCCACAGAGCTGGTCCTCAATGCAAGCGAGCCGCAGCTCAGTGATGAAATGAAGGGATTTGTCCCAAGGCTGGTGAGGGTCCTTAAGGATGCGGCTCAGGAAAACCCTGCGCTGATTCTGACAGGTGAACGCTTCAGTTAAGCAGGGCAGAACGATGTAAAGTGTACCCCTTTTCAAGGACGTTGTTCAAAACAGCAGAGTAAAACGTCCAGGACCATGCATTGCGGTTCCGTGTACCCGACCTTGGTGTCTGATTGTAGAGGCGTCTGATTGCGCACAGGTGTGCTCGATTGGCTGAGTTTCCGCCCGTTACAAGGGGAGGGGTTGTCAAGCATGAAGCCGCGTCAGCGGTGCGAAGCAGACTTCACAAAAGAGAAGCTCATGATATCCTTCGCCAGCCGATCAGCAGCTTTGGACTGATCAGGATTGGATTTGTTCAGTGGGTATACGGTGAGGCAGTATTCATCGTATTCGTTAGGGGTGAGTCTGGCAAACTGACAGATGTCATTATTATCTTGAAATAAATATATATAGTTATCAGTGGTGCCATTGGCGTCCTCATAGGACTCAGCGGAGTTGTCCTTAATGTGGTCTTTCATGTGACTGAAGAAACTCTCTGCGTTTTATGCGAATAT
>OMRS01000027.1 GCA_900313545.1 uncultured Eubacteriales bacterium
CACCGGCAAATATGCCAGCGAAATGAGCGACGCCAGCGGAACCAACCTGCTGGACGTTCCCAACCGTCGCTGGTCCGAGGAAATTGCCGATGCCATGAACCTGGACATGTCCCTGCTGCCTGCGCTGTATGAATCCAGCGAGCAGGTGGGCGCCATCTCCGAGGAAGCCGCGCGGCAGACCGGCCTGATGGCCGGCATGCCCGTGGCCGGCGGCGCCGCAGACAACATGGCCGGCGCCATCGGCACCGGCGTGGCCTCCGCGGGACGCGCCTTCACCACGATCGGCACCAGCGGTGTGGTGTATGCCCACAGCGACACCGTGCAGATCGATCCCCAGGGACGGGTTCACACCTTCTGCTCCGCCGTTCCGGGCGCCTACACCGTCATGAGCTGCACTCTGGCCGCCGGACTGTCCCTGCGCTGGTTCCGGGATACCTTCTGCAGCGCCGAGATGGCCGCCGCCTCCCAGATGGATGTGGATCCCTACAACATCATGAACCAGCAGGCGGACAAGAGCCCCATCGGCGCCAACCGGCTGATCTTCCTGCCCTACCTCATGGGCGAGCGCAGCCCCGTACTGGACAGCAATGCCAGGGGCGCCTTCATCGGCCTGTCCACCATCCATACCCGCCGGGATCTGCTCCGCGCGGTCATGGAGGGCGTCATCTACTCCCAGCGGCAGAACCTGGACATCCTGCGCGGCATGAACGTCGTCCCCAATGAGATGCTGGCCTGCGGCGGCGGCGCACGGTCCCCCTTCTGGCGCCAGATGATGGCGGATGTTTTCAACATGCCTGTCAAGACCGCCCAGAACACGGAAGGTCCCGCCCTGGGTGCCGCAATCCTTGCCGGAACCGCTGCGGGACTGTATAAGGATGTCCCCTCCGCCTGCCGCGAGCTCATCGTGGAGGGAAACACCCTGATGCCGGACAGTGCTCGCCACAACGCCTACGAGCCCTTCTTCAACCTGTACACCCGCCTGTACCCCGCCCTGAAGGACGTGTATCAGATTCAGGCAAACCTGTAGAAAGAGGTTTCAAATGGAATTCATTTCCGTCACCGATCCCGCATTCAAGCCCTACGGCCGCGTCGTGGACGGCTATGACGTCTCCGGCATTCTTGAGGCACTTCAGAAAACCCCCTGCCCCGAAGGTGTGACCTATGTTCCCGAAGAGGAAAGCCTTCAGTGGGCCCGGGGAGCCGAAGCCCTGGGAGTCGCGCTCTTTGGCGGCATGCCGTATGAATTCGGCTACTGCAACGGACACAACACCCGCCTCAACTGCCTGGAATACCATCGTGACAGCGAATTCAACCTGGGCACGGAGGATTTCGTCCTGCTGCTGGCCCGTATGGATGACATCGACGACAAAGGGTTCCTGGATACCAGCTGCGTCAAGGCTTTCCGGGTCCCCGCCGGTGTGCTGGTGGAGGTCTATGCCACCTCGCTGCACTATGCGCCCTGCCATACCGATCCTGACCGCGGATTCCGCGTACTGGTCGCCCTTCCCATGGGAACCAATACCAACTGGCGTCCCGGCCCCGGCCCCAATGCTGCAGACAACACCCTCTGGGCCCGCAACAAGTGGCTTCTGGCCCATCCGGAAAGCGCCGAGGCTGCCGAGGGCGCAGCCGTCCTGCTCAAGGGAGTCAACCTGGATATCGCAAGTGACCTGTAAGGTTTTTTAGGCTTACTTTTTTTCAGAACAGAAAGGAGTGCATGACCATGGTTCAGAATATCCCCGTCGTCAAACTCGGTATTGTTGCTGTTTCCCGTGACTGTTTCCCCATTCAGCTCTCCCAGAAGCGCCGCAGCGCCATCGTTTCCGCCTACAAGGGCGAAGTCTATGAGTGCCCGGTCACCGTTGAGAACGAGCTGGACATGCAGAAGGCCATCGCGGACCTGAAGGCCAACGAGTGCAACGCGCTGGTGGTTTTCCTTGGCAACTTCGGGCCGGAGACCCCGGAAACCCTTCTGGCCAAATACTTTGACGGACCCTGCATGTTTGTGGCAGCTGCCGAGGGCGACGGCGACATGATCAACGGCCGCGGCGATGCCTACTGCGGCATGCTCAACTGCTCCTACAACCTCGGCATGCGCCACCTCAAGGGCTATATCCCCTCCTATCCCGTGGGCACCGCTGAGGAAATCGCGAAGATGATGACCGAATTCGTGCCGATCGCCCGTGCCATCATCGGCGTAAAGAACCTCAAGATCATCACCTTCGGCCCGAGACCGCAGGATTTCTTCGCCTGCAACGCGCCGATCAAGGGCCTGTATGAGCTGGGCGTTGAGATCGAGGAGAACAGCGAGCTGGATCTGCTCGTTTCGTATAAGGCGCACGCAGGGGACGAG